>JAPWUW010000088.1 GCA_028275325.1 Anaerolineae bacterium
ATACAAGGCCCGCACCCGGCTTCCAGGAGGCGGGCCCCAGCGGCTATCATGTCGGCCAGTGCCCCATTGCGGGCAAGCAACGTGAGAACCTGTCGCGACCCAGGCGAGATGGCAAGGCTGACAGCAGGGTGAACCGCACGGCCACGCAGTATGGCCGCAACAACCATGAGGTCCCGCAGGGAACTGTTGGTGCAGCTGCCAATACACACCTGCGCAAGCGGTGTGCCAGCCACTTCCGAAACAGGCCGAACGTTATCAGGGCTCGACGGACACGAGACAAGTGGCTCGAGCGCTGATAGATCAATCTCAATGACCTCTTGGTAGTCAGCACCCTCGTCAGCCTCGAGGGGAAGCCAGTGCTCTTCTCGCCCCTGGGCGCGCAGGAACAGGCGCGTCCGCTCATCGCTGGGGAAGATGCTGGTCGTGGCTCCAAGCTCCGCCCCCATGTTGGCGATCGTCGCCCTCTCGGGCACGGAGAGCTCCTTTACCGCCGGGCCAAAGTACTCGAACAGCTTTCCCACACCACCCTTGACGGTAAGCCTCCTTTGCAGCTCGATGATCACATCCTTGGCACTCACCCAGGGCGGCAGCTTGCCAGTGAGGCGAACCCCAACGACCACTGGCACGCGCAGCCAGAACGGCTTGCCGGCCATAGCTGCGGCCACGTCAAGGCCACCAGCACCGATCGCAAGACACCCTACAGCCCCAGCTGTGGGCGTGTGAGAGTCAGAACCCAGAAGCGTCCGCCCCGGGCGTGCGAACCGCTCCAAGTGCACCTGATGGCAGATGCCGTTGCCAGGGCGAGAGAAATAGACACCGAGCTTGGCAGCTATTGTCTGCAAGTACCTATGGTCATCCGCGTTGCGGTAGTCCTGCTGAAAAAGGTTATGGTCAACATAGGATACCGAAAGCTCCGTGCGCACGCGTTCGACCCCTATGGCCTCAAGTTCCAGGTAGGCCAAGGTGCCAGTAGCGTCCTGAGTGAGGGTCTGGTCAATGCGCAAAGCTATTTCTTGTCCGGGCTCCAGCCGTCCTTCCACGAGGTGATCAAGCATGAGCTTGTACGCTAGCGGCAACCTCACTTGCTGGTCTCCTAAATGCGATATGAACTGTTTGGGCTAGAAGGCAATTGAGTCTATCATTCCCGAGAAGGCTGTGGCAACCAGGCAGCTGGGCAGGTGGCGGGCAGGGGCAGCGGGGGTTGCGTGCCGGCGCCAGCGTGCCCAGCCTGAAAGCTTCTTATGTCCAGGAGGGGGTGTTGAGAACAATTGTCGCTGCAAGCCAGTTTTTGCCGGTACCGAAGGACGTGTGGGCAAACCTTGCGACTGTGGAGCGGCACTGCCGGCTGGCAGGCCGGGCTGGCGCAATGCTCGTCGTTTTCCCGGAGCTGTGCCTGACGGGGTACTTGCCTCCTGAGGAGCTCGTGTCGGCCGTACGCGGTGACTTAGGTGGGGCAGCAGCGCAACTGCCTGGCATCGCGAGGAGGTTGGGCATTGACATTGCTGTAGGCCTGCCGGAGGATTTGGGTGATGGCCGATTGGCCAACAGCATGCTTTACTTCGACTGCAATGGGCAGCTGCGAGGGACGTACCGCAAGGTGCACCTGTGGGGGACGGAGCGGGAGTGGGCTGTGCCTGGCCAGGAATTAGCGGCGTTCGACTCCTCATTCGCGCGCATCGGCATGTGGATCTGCTACGATACTCGCTTTCCGGAAGTGGCGCGGCTGCTGGCCCTCGACGGTGCGGCGCTCGGCCTGGTGGCGACGGCCTGGCTCGGGCCGGCCAACGAGTGGGAACTGGCCCTGCGGGCTCGCGCGCTGGACAACGGCATATATGTCGTTGGCAGTGCGCTCCAAGGCGAGTATGGCCCCTTCTCCTTTCACGGCGTGAGCATGGTGGTGAACCCGCACGGGCAGGTTGTAGCTGCTGCCACCGAAGGGCGAGAGGGGGTGATCTTTGCCGAGTACGACCCAGAGGTCGTTTCGGCGTTCAGGGCAAGGCTGCCTCTTCTCAAAGACAGGCGCACCGATCTTTTCGGGGCGCTCTGCAGGCCAGCCGACTGGTGAGCACCGCTGATGCGCAGACAAGGTGCCGGCTGAGACGCGGGCGCAGTGAGACCATGCTCGTGGGGTACTGCTTTGACCCGATCTTCCTCAAGCACGAAGCGCCGGGCCACCCAGAACGGCCGGAGCGGCTGAGGGCAGTTATGGCCGGGCTTGCAGAAGAAGGCTTGCTCGGGCTGCTGCGCCCAATCCCTCCGGCGCTGGAGCCGGATCGGGACATTCTGATTGCCGTGCATGACGAGCAATACCTGCAGTGGCTGGCCCGGCTTGAGCCGGAGTCACCGTGCTTCCTCGATGCTGATAATTACATCTGCCGCCACTCTGGAGCTGCAGCTTACACAGCTGTTGGTGCAGCCATAGCCTGTGTCGAGGCGGTGGTGCTGGGCGAGGTCACTTGCGCACTGGCTCTTGTGCGGCCACCAGGCCATCACGCCCTGAGGCGGCGTCCTTATGGCTTCTGCCTTCTCAATAATGTCGCTTGTGGCGCGGAGTACGCTTTGCGCCGACTGAGCCTCAGCAGGATTGGCATTGTGGATATTGATGCTCACCATGGCAACGGGACGCAGGCTCAGTTCTACAGCACCGACGCTGTTCTTTACATTTCCACACATCAGGCCAAGCTTTTCCCGGGCACAGGTGCTGTCATGGAGCGTGGTGAGGGCATTGGCACTGGCTACACCGTCAATATCCCGGTACCGGCCGGCTCTGGCGACGCGGTTCTCCAAGCCGCGTTCGCACGCGTAACCGTCCCAGCGCTTGAGCACTACAGGCCAGAGTTGATACTGGTATCCGCCGGGTACGATGCTCATTGGCGTGACCCCTTGAGTGCCCTCACGGCAACTCTTAGAGGTTTCGACTCCTTGCATGAGACCCTCGTCGAGCTTGCGGGCAGCCTGTGTGAGGGGAGGCTTGTATTTGTCCTGGAGGGCGGGTACGACACAGATGTGTTGCGTCATGCCATCTGCAACCTAGTGTGGTTGCTCCTTGGACAGCGAGAGCGCTGTGCCGACCCTGTGGGCAGCGCCCCGCGGAGGGAGGCCGACGACCCATCCTGCCTGGACCTCATCTGCCGGGAGCTGGGCTTCTAAGGCTGCTGCGCTCCTTGCACCCATGCCGTGCCATGTGCCAAGTAGCGCCAGACCATGCGGTGCACAATCTGCTCCACTGGTGCCTTGTCATCTGTCAGGGCTGAGCCATAGCTGGAGAACCTGCGAACGTGCCCGGCTACCCTTTGGACGACCGCCCTCAAAGCGGGATCCGATACAGCGGCCGCGTTTTCTGCCCAGTCCCACATGGTCGTGGGCTCTGTCGTCGCAACAACGAGACTGTTGCTCATCCCCGCGTCCTCGCGGGGCATGTCGATAACGTATACTGCCGGGTACTGGCTCGCCATAGTCCTTGCCAGCGCGTCCACCAGCTCGCTCTCGCCAACGACCCTGCCCACGTTGATGGCCACTACGCCAGGGCTGCTCAAGCGAGCCTTTGCCAGCCGAAAGAATTCTGCAGTCGTGAGATGTGGCGGGACATAGGGTGGCCGATAGGCGTCGATCAGGATGACGTCGAAGAGCTGCGGCGTGTGTTGCAGGAAGGCCCGGGCATCGCTGGTCACGACGCGAAGGCGCGGGTCCGAGAGGTTGAAGTACTGCTCGGCGATGGCTGCTACCTGTGGGTCCAGCTCCACGCCCACTATATTTGCCTGGCCGTAAACCTTTATGTACTGCAAAGCCACGGTGCCACCAGCCAGCCCAAGGATACAAACTGAGCTCACGTCCCCAGTGGAGTATGGTGCGCGGTTGAAAAGCGGGGCGAGCAAGAAAAGATCCCAGACGCTTCCGGTGAGCACTCTGTCTCTGAGGTCAACCGAGTGGAGCCCTAATGCTTCGTTCAGGTAAAGGTAAAGGTGGTTGTCTTCCTGGGCGACGCGGACGTAATTGTAAACGGACTCACCCTCGTATACCGTTCCAGGCGGCGCAGCGCGGCCGCGGGCCAGCACTGCCGATCCCAGGAGCAGGGAGGCGGCCATCAGAGCCAGGTAGGCTTGCCGCCCGCCTGCTTCACGACGGTCGAGTGCCCAGATGACCAGTGCTCCAGCAACAAAGGCTGCGCCCCCAAGCAATATGAGGCCACCTGTTGAGCTGAGCTTTGGCAACACCCAGAGGCCTGTGATCAGAGCACCAACCACGCCGCCCAATGTGCTAACTGCTAGCGGCCAACCAACTGACGCCCGCGCGCGGCCAGATTCAAGCGTGGCCACCGAGAGCGGGAAAGCTGCTGCCAACGCGCCTGCCGGCAAGGCTGCCGCGCCAAGGAGTCCGGCAAAGGCCACGCCGTAACAAAGAGGGTTCAGCGATTGAGCCGCTGCAAAGGTCAGGGAGCGGATCGCAAGGGACAGTGCTGCAGCAAGTGAGAGAAAGCAGGTGCCAAGAAGGCACAGGGAGCCAAGGTCAGACGCAGGGTTGGTGCTGGTCGCTCTGGCTCCACCAAACCAGCTTCCGCCTGCTGCCGCGCAGAGAACCGAGGCTATAAGCACTCCCCACGCTGGCTGCGCCGAGCCGAAACAGATGGCGGCCAAGCGCCCGAAGGCAACTTCCGCCCCCATGCTACAGGCCCCGCAGATAGCCAAAGCCGCGTAGACTGCGCTTCTCAGTTTCAAAGACGCCACACCACCAGCCCAAATGCCCTGAGATTATAGCACAGCCCTCCGCAGAGGCGGGGCCCGCGCTGAGGGCTCTCAATGATGTCACCAGGCGAGCAGCAGGTGGCAATAGGCACTGACATATTGCTGCGCCCCGTTGCAGCCACTACACTTCTTATGGGTTGTGTAGCCTTCAGGCTAATGGTTTCTCTTGCTGAGAATAAGCCGGGGCAGCTCCTCGCGGCCCACCAGGAAAGAGGGGACATATGGTTGTTGAGATGAAGTCGAAAGCCACACCGGAGCAGGTTCAAGCTGTGGTGGACCGGGCCCACGCTTTGGGGTTCGGGACTCAGCTGAACCTGGGCACGAACAAGATTGTCGTCGCCATTTTAGGCAGTGACACTGGCCGCGTTCCAACGGATATCTTTGCCGTGATGCCAGGTGTCGAAAGCGTCAAGCGGATCATGAAACCTTACAAGCTGGCGGCCCGGGATTTCCGTCCTGAGCCGACAGTGATAAGCTACCGTGGCCTGGAGATTGGCGGCCGGTACTCGGTTGTCATGGCAGGCCCATGCTCGGTGGAAAGCGTTGAGCAGATGCTCCTCACTGCGCATGCTGTACGGGAGGCCGGCGCGTGCGTGCTGCGCGGTGGCGCCTACAAGCCGCGAACATCGCCCTTCAGCTTCCAGGGCCTTGGCGAACTTGGGCTCGACATCCTTGCGGAAGTGAAACGCCGGACTGGGATGCCCGTCATCACTGAAGTTATGGACCCACGGCACCTCGAAGCGGTGGCTGAAGTGGCGGATTTCCTTCAGGTTGGGGCGCGCAATATGCAGAACTACCCTCTGTTGCGGGAGCTGGGCCACTGTGGCAAACCCGTGGTGCTGAAGCGCGGGCTCTCCGCAACCGTGGAAGAGTGGCTAGAGGCTGCCGATTATTTGCTGGCCGAGGGCAACGACCAGGTGATACTGTGCGAGCGAGGCATCCGCACTTTTGAGACGAGCACTCGGTTCACCCTTGACGTCGGCGCAATCGCCGTCGTCAAGCGCAACAGCCACCTGCCCGTCCTAGCGGACCCCAGTCATGCGGCAGGCCACTACGAGCTTGTTCCGGCGTTGGCAAGAGCTGCGCTTGCAGCCGGGGCCGATGGCTTGCTCATAGAGGTGCACCCCAACCCTGTTCAGGCTCTTTCGGATGGTCTCCAGAGTCTGACGTTCAGTGACTTTCGGCGGCTCATGGGCGAACTAAAGTCCACTGCTGAGGCCATCGGGCGGCCTCTCCTGACTGCCCAGGCGATCGCCGGAGGAGCGTCGTAGTCAGCGTCACCTTTGCGGCGCCGGTCCCTGGCGGCTGGTATCTGGCACCCGCACCGGGTTAACTGTGAACAGCAGCCCACTGGAGACCCATAGAACTCCGGCACTAATGAGTACTTGTCTCACTCCAACCACGTCGGCAAGCGCGACCGCCGCGAGCGGCAGCGCGAAAGCCAACGCATTTGCCAGAGCACTGAAGGTAGAGATGTAAAGGGCTCGCCTCTCCCTGGGGCACACCTCGAGCAGAATGTTGTAGTGGCTCAGGTTTAGGCCTGGTGCCAGGAGGGAATGGAGGAAGATAACCGCTAATATGGCATCAAGGGAATGCAATAGCCCAACCGCAAGCGGCAGCAGCCCAATGATTGGCCAAAGCACCTTCACGCACAAGCTCTCACCCACCCGAGGGAGCAGGCGCCGGAACAGGTAGAAGCCTACCATGGCTGCGAGGTTCGCAAGGAGAGTTGATGTTGCTATCCAACCGTCGCTCGCTCCCAGGCCCTTCACGTACAGTATCACGTACAACGGGGATGCCAGGTATGCCCCCACACTGCCTAGGAGAGAATTCACGGCAAAGCGACGATACTCCCTCTCGGTGCGCAAGGCTTCGCGCGCCATGTTAATGCTAGCGGCCCAGCCGGTCCTCCCCGCCGGCAGAGCAGGCTGGAACTCTGGCACTGACAGTTGCGCAACGAAGTGGTAACTCACCATGCCTGCCAGGCCACCCAAAGCGTAAACAAGCGCGTAGTTGGCCGGGAAAGGTGCAAGCTGTAACCAGGGCCGAGCAAGCGCAAGAAAGACGACAATCGTACCCGTGGCCAGAATGTTTCGCCAGGAGAACACCTGTGCGCGCAGGTTTGGCGTGACCACTTCTGCTAAGACGGAATCGAAGCCGGCTGCAAATGGGAGAACGGTGACGAAACGAACGCTCACGAGCAGCACAAAGGCTAAAGCCCGCCACGGCGCTGGCACCAACCAGGGGATCAGACAGAAGGGAAGAAAGAGAATGCGCGTCACCAGCAGGCTGCGCAGCATGAGAGCCCACCGACGAGTTCTGCTTTCCAGTAGGCCAGAAGCTGGCACCATTCCGAGCATTGTCACCAGGGCAGGCAGGGAGTTCATCACTCCTATCAGGAAGTTGCTTGCGCCAAGGCGCAAAGCAAAAGCCCCATTGAAGCTTGCTGCCGCTGAGAGCACGGATGCAGCGATGATGTCCAGATACAGCAGGCCGATGTTGCGCTCCTGCGCAGAATACTGGCCTCTACCCGTAGCTATCTCGTAGAGCCCGCGGGCTCTAAGCTTGAGAGTCTGTATCGCCGAGATTTCTGGCATGCCTTGCACGAACCTAAGCAGAAGTGGGGGCGGAACGAAGCCCACTGTCGGTATTGGCCTACAGGGGGCAGGCCATAACCAGTGCCTGTAGCTTGGCCATTATCCGCCGCCAATGAGAACCTTTCCAAAGGATAAGGCCGCAAGAGGGACAGCGCTGGAACTCCTCTTGTGTGACCCAAACGTACGTGGGCACCATGCCTTCAACCGAGAACTTGTCGACAGCCTGGAGTTCGCCGTTACAGAGCGGGCATCTCGGCTTGACAGTGCCCGGCCGCCAATACAGGCGAACAACTTGCACCAGTTGCTCAGCAAGATCATCGCTTTCCACTAGCAGACTCTGCAACCCACGGCGGGCGCAAAGGGAACGGTCCCGGCTGAGAAGGATGCGGCCGCTTTGACGGCAGATGCGCACCAGCTGCTCGTCCTCAGCCCGGCGGTCATAGAGCGTGTCGTAGCCCAATAGCCGCAGCCAACGCGCAAGTCTACCCAGCATAACATCCGCCACAAACCGCGGCTCCTTGCCTTGGCTAACGCTCGGGGCAGAAGCGGGCTTGGTACAGGCATTCATACTGAGGCCCTGTAGGCAGGAGTGTGCTGCGCATCAGGCTGGCCGCATCCACCACAAAGCTCGCCCTCGGCACCGGCGCCATGGCGGCTAACAGCGAGCGGATGGCTTGCCTCTCTTTCTGGCTCACTTTATCGCGCACCCGGCCCACTGTTATGTGAGGCCGGAACTCGCGGTCCTCGGGAGTGCCCATGATCTTGTGAAGTGCCTCGTTCACGGCCTTCTGTAGGCTTTCGAGCTCGGCCATCCCTTCTGGCGCAAGCCCTACCCAGATCACACGCGGGGCGGCCTCGCTGGGGAAGCTCCCCAGGCCGCCGAGCCGCAGCTCGAACGGCTGCCTGCCAGCACAAGCAGCATGCAGCGCGCTCGCAATCCCGGGGACGAGGCCCTCCTTAACCTGCCCCAGGAATCTCAGTGTTATGTGCATCTTATCTGGGTCCACCCATCGAATGCATTCGGCCGCTTGCCTGCTCTGGGCTCGCGCCACAAGCTGGCGCAGCGCCTCCCGTGCTTCCTGGCCCAGCTCTACAGCCACGAAAAGGCGCAGCTCCCCTTTCACTTTCCACTGCTCCTGGTCATGTAGACGGAGAAGGCATTTCCACCCGTGTATGCCGCCCAAAGGTCCGGTGGCAAGGCCAGCGAGCGCAGCCGCTTCAAAGCAGCTGACTGTGAGACGAGCGGGTAATCGGTGGCGAAAAGAACCTTCCGGGGCGCCAACACATCCCCTGCCAGAAAAATGCGGTCATCGTAAAGGAGCGGCCACGCAGCAGTGTCGTAATAGACGTTCTTCAGCGCTGCCTGCACCTCGGGCATCAGTTCGTAAAACGGCAGCCCTCCGCCCCAGTGGGCGCACACGATCTTGAGCTCCGGGTTGCACGTTGCCAGCTCGAGCACCTCTGCCAGGGTCACCGTGCCCTTGCCGGGGTAGTCGTGGCCGACTGGCTCCGAAACGTGAACCAGTATGGGAACGTGGTAGCTGCGGCTGACTTCTGTCAGCACCCCCATGACAAAGGCATCGGTAAGCCTGTAGCCGGGCCCGTTGGGCATGAGTTCCCCAACGCCGGCCAAACCCGCGTCCAGCCAACGCGCAAGCTCTCGCTCGCTGTTGCGGCGGTCACTTGGGTTCACCACGGCCAAGCCAATCAACCTCCCGGGATAGCGCCTGACGGCCTCGGCGATGTACGCGTTGTGCTCCCGGCACAGGCCGGCATCGGCCCAGCCGAAGCCAGCGACGATCGAAACGTCTATGCCGTTTTCCTCCATGCTGTGGATCAGGTCCTCAGCAGTGGCCATACGAGCGCGCTCGGATTGGTAAAGCTCGGCAAAGTACGCGTCGAGATGGAAGAGCCTTCGCCGGTGCCGCACTGCTTCTGGCCAGAATATGTGTACATGCGCATCCACCAACACAGCGCGACCCTCAGTTATGCTTTCGACCCCAGCGTTGCCATGTTATACTAGACTTTGATGGCTAGCCAAGGAATGCCGTGCAAGCCCGAAACCGGCCGTGTCCTCATAGTCGACGACGAGGAGCAGTTTGCTGCTGCCTTGGAGCTTATCCTCAGGCAAGCGGATTTCGAGGTCGACCTCGCAGCTGATGGCCTGAGCGGGCTGCGGCGAGCTTTCCAGACAAAGCCCGACGTTGTCCTGGTCGATATCATGATGCCTCGGATGGACGGGTGGGAGCTGTGCCGGCGTCTGAGAGACGTGAGCGAGGTGCCAATCGTGGTCATCAGCGCTCTCGGGCGGGAGCAGGATATTGTAAAAGCGCTCGAGCTCGGGGCAGACGATTATCTCGTCAAGCCGTTTGGGCCGGCCGAGCTTCTGGCCCGGGTGCGGGCTCTGCTAAGGCGTGCGGCGGTGCGCAAGGAGGAACCGAACCAGCTGCTACGCTTCGGCGATGTTCTCGTGGATATCAAGAGAGCGCGTGCCTTCAAGGCCGGCAAAGAGCTAACCCTGACCCCCACTGAGCGGGAGCTGCTCATGCTGCTTGCCAAGGCGGCTGGCCGCGTGCTGCCCCACACCTACATAATGCGGCAGGTTTGGGGCGCCGAAGATGCCGAGGCGCTGTCCAATCTGCGCCTGTACATACGGTACCTGCG
>JAPWUW010000089.1 GCA_028275325.1 Anaerolineae bacterium
GCGGCCGGCCGGAAGGGCTTCACCTGATGCTCTGCGCGCACGCTGATGAGATCGGCCTGGTCGTGAAAAGCATTGGTAAGGATGGCTTCCTTCGTTTTTCCATCCTCGGTGGCGCTCAGCCCGCCCTCCTGCCTGGCAGGCTCGTGCGCCTCAATGGCCACCTCTTGGGGGTGATCGGCACCAAGAGCGGCCACCTGCGCCCGGAAAAGGAGCGCTACCGGGTGCCACATGAGGATGAACTGTACATCGACATTGGCGCAAGCTCCTCCGAAGAGGTGCAAGCCATGGGAATCCGCGTCGGTGATCCGATTGCCTTTGTCAGCCCGCTTGTGGAGCTCAGCCGCAGCGGGCTTGTCTGCGGCAAGGCCATCGACGACCGCCTCGGGTGCGCTGTGCTCCTTGCCTTCTTGAGAAGGCTGCCAAGGCACGGCCGCACCACGAATGTCACCGTCGCCATCACCACACAGGAGGAGGTCGGCCTGCGCGGCGCCGCCGTGGCCGCCTACACCGTCGCGCCCCATTGCGCCATTGTGGTCGATACCTTCATGAGCGGCGATACGCCCGACGTCGATTGGGAGAAGGAAATGCCGGTGGGGATTGGGAAGGGGCCGGTTTTGCTGCTGGCCAGCGGTGCCGGGCTCATGGGCAATATTGCGCACCCGGCCATGGTGCGTCTGCTGGAAAAAGCTGCAGCCGCTGCGGGCATTCCCTTCCAGCGCGCGACGGTCGTGGGCAAGGCAGCGACGGATGCGGCCACAATACATATGGCGCGCGGCGGCATCCCCACGGGTGGCATTGGCCTGCCAAGGCGCTACTCGCATTCCCCGGTTTGCACCTGCAACCTCACTGATGCGGCGCTCGCGGTGCAATGGCTGCTTGCCTGTGTTGAGGAGCTCGAGGCCAGCCCTTCGCTCTCCTTCTTGGACGAGTGAGCCGATGAGCCTGGAACAGCTGCTGGCCCTTGCGGACAGATCGCTCCCGGAAGCGGCCGCGCTCCTTCAGGAGCTCATCCGCATCCCGACTGTGAACGCCGGCCCTGGCAGCAACGCCAACGAGACTGCTCTTTGCAACGCCCTGGCCACCAAGCTCCGCTCAGAAGGCATCGAGGCCACCATACTGGAAGCCGCACCTGGCCGCGGGAGCCTTGTGGCCACCCTGGAGGGCGGCGATGGTCCGCGCCTGCTTTACCTCAGCCATGGGGATGTCGTCCCCGTTGAGGAGCCGCTCTCCTGGAAGTTCCCACCCTTTGGGGGCATAGAGGCCGATGGGGCAATACACGGCCGTGGCGCTGCCGATTGTAAGGGTCTCGTCGCGGCGGAGGCCATGGCGCTCATCTTGCTCAAGCGCTCAGCCATTCCCATCGCCGGGCAGTTGCGCCTCGTTGTGGCCGCAGACGAAGAGGCCGGCGGGGCCATGGGCTGCGGCTGGCTTCTCCGCACGCACCCGGGCCTGCTGGAAGCCGACTACGCCGTGAACGAAGGCGGCGGCACGTGCTTTGCCCTCCCGGGCAAGCTCTGCTACCTCCTGAGCACAGGAGAGAAGGGAAGGCTTGAGGCAACCGTGCGCCTGCGCGGGGAAGGCGGCCACGCGGCGCTGCCCTGGGCTGCAACCAATCCGTGCCTCGCGCTCGGCCGGCTGCTCGAGCGGCTCCGGCATTTCCAGCCCCTGCCACAGCTTGAGCATCCCATCTTCGAGGCAGTGCGAGAGCTCCTGCCCCAAAGCGCCACAAGGCTCCTGCAGGCAGATTACTTCCGGGTCGACAAGCCCCTGCGCGCGCTCATCTCTGCCCTAAGGGCAGCGGCGTTCCTGACGATCACGCCGACGATGCTGCAAGCTGGCCTGAAAAGCAACGTCATTCCATCCCTGGCGCTCTTGCGCTGCGATGTGCGCACTTTGCCGGGCCAGACGCAGAAGGATGTGGCTGCTCTCTTGCAGCGGCTCCTGCAGGAAGCAGGGCTAGAAGGAGCCGAGCTTTCCCTTGAGCCCACAGCCGAGCCGAGCGCCTCAAGCTACCCCACCTCATTCAGCCTCGCCCTACAAAGAGCCCTTGCGCTGGCTATCGAGAGGGAGGATGCCATCGTGCTGCCAGCGCTCACGCCAGGCTTCACGGATTCGCGCTTCCTGCGACCGCTGGGGGCGATCGCCTATGGCTTTGCTCCACAGGGGCCGGATCCGGAGGCCGATGCCCCGCATGGCGTGCACGCGGGAGACGAGCGGCTCTCGCTCGGCTCCTTGCGCACGCTACTGCGGGCACTTGTCGCCCTGGCATGGCTTGTGCTCGTGGAGCGCCGCTGCGGCTAGAGCCCTCCCCTACCCAACCTGCAAGCCCAATATGCGCGCTGCCGTCCGGTAGCGAACGGCTGAGCGCAGATCCGGCCGCAGGTGGTTGGCCTTCATAACCACCTCGTAGTCGTGCAGAACGTCCTTGATCTCGTAGTACTCGACGTCGGAGCCAAAGACGATCTTCTCCCACGCGTGGCTGCCATCGGGGCTGCCGTAGCGAGTGGTGCTATCCCACCAGAGAAGCTCACCAAGGAACTGTGGCGTCCTGTACTTCAGCGTGGAGCCCGAAAGGTCAAAGAACACGTTCGGGTTCCAGCGCGCCGTCATGGCGGCCTCCTCGTACCAGGGGTTGCCAAGATGCGCCCCAATGATGGTGAAGCGCGGGAAGGTCCGGGCGATAGCGTCCAGGTGCACCGGCCGCATGTAGTGGCACCGCACGCGCACATGGTGCCCTTCCTCCTGCCGGGCCACAATCCCGAGGTGGAAAAGGCCGGGCATCCCGAGTTCCTCGGCCCGCTCGTAAATAGGGAAGAAAGATTCGTCGTCGTATGGTCGTGCCGGAACGATGAACTTGAGCCCGGTGAAACCACGATCCTTGAGCTCGCTCACCTTCTGGGGCCCATCAATGCCAAGCCGCACGTGCCCAAAGCCAAGCATCAGGTCCGGATGCTGCTTGAAAGCCCTCTCTACCGCGTCGTTGCCGCCAAAGCTGCCCAAGTAACACCCGGGCTCTATAGCCACCAGGCACACCCGTATGATCCCCAGCCGCTCGCAAGCAGCGGCCAGCCTGTCCGCATAGTCCGGCTCCTTGCCAAGATGGTGGTGCATGTCGATGATCGGGGTATCTGACATCGCCGCCCTCCTGTGCACACTCCCCCAGAGTCTAGCGCAAGAAATGGCCGGGCTACCAGCTCGCTTGCCGTCACCGCAAAGAACCCGTAAGCTAAGCGCCTGGATGCTGCGCAAAGGGGGAAACGCGTTGCGCTATCTGTTGTGCTTGCCTATCCTGGTGATTGCGCTTGGCTGCCAGGCGGCCCCGGGGGCAAGGGCAACCGTGCACCCAGCCCACCAAGAGCCATCGCTCGCGCCTACGTCGACGCGCACCCCTGTGCCACCGGACATGGTTGTAGCCGTGGAGGCTGCGCGCCGCGATCTGGAGAAGCGCATGGCGCTGGACACCTGCCGCACATGTTACGAGGCAGCAGCTGTCATCCGCGTGCTCTCGGTGGAAGCCGTGCAGTGGCCGGATGCCAGCCTTGGCTGCCCGGAGCCAGGCAGGACGTACGATGCTGTGATGACCCCCGGCTACCGAATTGTGCTCGAGCTTGAGGGCAAGGAGTACACGTACCACACAGAACGAGGGAGCAGGGCGGTGCTCTGTCAAGATGGCCGGCCAGCGCCACCGCCTAAGAGAGCGCACCAGGTTGCCTTGCCGACACTATCGCCAGCGCAGACCGCTCGCCCCTAAGGGCACGACGGCCCGCGCGCCCTTAGCGCACAAGCGTGTTCCCGCCCTCAGCGAGCAGGAACTGTCCGGTATAGAACTCAGCTTCCGGCAAACAGAAGAACACCACCCCCGCTGCAACGTCGGCCGGTGTGGCCAACCTGCCGAGCGGATGTAGCCGCAGCTCAGCTTCCATAGCTTCCGGCGTAGCCAGGCGGTTGCGGGTGGCATCCGTGACGACGGTGGTAGGGCCCACAGCATTGACGGTGATCCGATATGGCGCAAGCTCAAGCGCCATAGTGCGCGTGAGCTGGATGAGCCCTCCTTTGGCGGTGCAGTAGTGCACGCGCTCGTACTGGGCCTGGATAGAGGAAATAGAGGCGATGTTGACGATGCGCCCTCCCTCGCCCCGCCGGATCATCGCCCGCGCGGCCGCCTGCGAGCAGAGAAACACCCCCTTGAGGTTGAGCGCGAGGCACCGATCCCAAAGCTCCTCTGAGATCTTCAAGAAAGGGGCAGCCTCTATCTTCCCCCCAGCGTTGTTGACCAGGATGTCCAGCCGGCCCCACTCCTGCACAATCTCCTCGACCATCCGGTCCACCTGCGCCTTGCTCGTGACGTCGCACTGCCAGGCACGCGCCACCCCACCGGCAGCGCGAATTGCCGCCACAACGGCCTCTGCCTCCTGGGCGCGCGCCGCGTAGTTCACGGCCACCATAGCTCCCTCCGCCGCAAGGCGCTCTGCTATCCCGCGACCAATGCCCCGCGATGCCCCAGTGACCAATGCAACCTTGCCTTGCAGGCGCAACTCTCGCTCCCCCATGTTTGGTGTTATGCTCCGTACAGGAGAGTCTAGCCCGCTGCGGCCGCGCTCGCCATTTGCGCCTCGTACAGGCGCCGGTACACGCCTGGCCGCCGCAGCAGCTCAGCATGCGTCCCTTCCTCAACGATGCGGCCCCTGTCCAGGACAATGATGCGGTCGACCTCTCGCACCGTTGCCAGCCGGTGGGCGATGACAATCGCCGTGCGGCCTTGCAGGAGAACCCGCAATGCCTCCTGAATGAGCCGCTCCGTCTGCGTGTCGACGCTAGAGGTGGCTTCGTCCAGGATGACGAGCTTCGGCCGGCAGAGAATGGCGCGCGCCAGGCACAGCAGCTGCCTTTGCCCAAGCGAGAGGTTCACCGCCCCTTCCTGAACCCAGGTGTCGTAGCCATGTGGCAGCCGCTCGATGAAGGCATCGGCACGAGCGAGCCTGGCAGCCTCCCGCACTTCCTCGTCGCTCGCCTCTGGCCTGCCGAAGCGGATGTTATCCCGGATCGTGGCGGCAAAAAGAAACGGTTCCTGAGGCACCACGCCCACCTGGCGCCGCAGGGATTGCAAGGTCACCTCGCGCACATCGCGTCCATCAATGAGGACTTGGCCTTCATCGACGTCATAATAGCGCAGCAGGAGCTTGGCTATCGTGCTCTTGCCTGCCCCGGTTGGCCCGACAATCGCCACCTTCTCCCCTGGTGCAACGTGGAAGCTCACCCCGCGCAAGGCAGGCTTGTCCTGCGCGTACGAAAACCAAACGTCCCGCAGTTCCACCTCCCCCTGCAAGCCTTCCAGGGGCACAGCCCTGGGCGCATCGGCGATAGTGACGGGCGTCTGCAGCAGCCCTAAGATGCGCTCGGCACCCGCTGCCGCCGATTGCACCGTCGTGAACAGCTGGCTCAGCTCCTGAATGGGGGCGAAGAACCGGCTGACGTAGCTCAAGAAAGCCACAACCGTGCCGACCGAGACGGCCCCAGCGGCGGCAAAGCGTCCGCCAAACCAGATGACGATGAGCGAGGCAATTGCCGCCAGGAGGTCCACTGCAGGGCGGAAGGCGAAGGCCAGCGAGATAGCCGCTATGTTGGCATCCCGGTTCTCCCGGTTGGTGTGCTCGAAATGCCCGCTTGCCTCTCCTTCCTTGGCAAAGGCACGGATCACGCGCACGGTCGCGAGGTCCTCCGCCAGCCGGCCGATCATTACGCCCACCTTTTGCCTTGTCCGCCGGTACATGCGCGCGGCAGCATGAGAGAACCATGCGGTAAGCAAGATCATGACAGGGATAACCATGAAAGACAGCAGCGCGAGCCGAGCGCTCATGGCGAGCATTATGCCGATGATGCCCAGAAGTATGATCAGGTCGCCCGAAAGAGCCACGATCCCGCTTGTGAGCAGCTCATTGATGACAGAGACATCGCTCACCATGTGCGAGATGAGCCGACCAGAATCTGCGCGGTCGTAATAGGCCATCGGCAACCTCTGCATGTGCGCGAAAAGGCGAGAGCGCAGGTCCCGCAAGACGGCCTGGCCGAGCCTGCCCGTGAGGAGGGCCTGGCCTGCACTTGCATAGGCGCCGCCAGCGAAAATGGCCAACAGGGCAAGGCTTGCGCCAATGAGGCCCCGCACGTCGTGCTGCGCTATGAAGCCATCGATGGCCACCTTGATGACGTAGGGCCCGGCTAATTGCGCGGCAGCAGCAACCAACATGAGCGCCACCGCCAAAGCCAGCATGCGTCTGTAGGGCAACACGAACTGTGCCACGCTCAAAAGCGCCCACCAGTTGAAGCCCTGGCGCTCATGCTCGCCGTAGCCCCGCAGAAGGCTATGCGGCCCGCCCTGTAACCCGGCGCTCATGAAACCCATCTGGGCTCTCCCGCCGGTTCTCGCGCCGGCTGCGCCTCCGGGAGCAGTTGCCCGTAGAAGATATCAGCGTACAGGCCGCAGCTGGCCAGGAGCTCCTCGTGAGTGCCCATGCCCACAAGCCTGCCCCTCTCCAGGACAAGGACCAGGTCCGCACGGCGCACAGTGGACATGCGCTGGGCGATGACGAAACTCGTGCGCCCCCTCATGAGCTGCCAGAGCGCCGCCTGTATGAGCTGCTCCGTCTCAGCGTCGACGCTTGAGGTCGCATCGTCCAGGATGAGAATTGCTGGGTTCTTGAGGATAGCGCGGGCGATGGCCACCCTTTGCCTCTGGCCCCCGGAGAGCATAACGCCCTTTTCCCCGATCGGGGTGTGGTAGCCCTGGGGCAGTGCCCGTGCAAACTCATCCACTGCTGCAAGCCTGGCTGCCGCAAGGATTTCCTCGTCGGTGGCATCTGGCCGCCCAAAGGCGATGTTCTCCCAGATCGTGCCTGCGAAGAGGACGCTCTCCTGCAAGACGATGCCAATTTGCCGCCGCAAGGACTCGACCTTCACCTTGCGCAAGTCGTACCCATCGATGAGCACCCGGCCTGCAGTTGGGTCGTAGAAGCGCATGAGAAGGTTGATGATCGTGCTTTTGCCGCTGCCCGTGGGCCCCACGATGGCCACAATGCTGCCTGCCGGCACGAAGAACGAGACGTTCTCTAGCACCGGAGGGGCATGGCGAACATAGGCAAACGAAACGTTCTCAAACGCCACATCCCCCCTGAGCTGCGGCAGCGAAATGGCATCCGGCGCATCCTGCACCTCCTCGGGCAGGTCCAGGATCTCAAACACCCGTTCTGCTCCAGCCAGCGAGACGCTCAGCGTGGAGACAAGCCACCCGAGGCGGCGCAGCGGCTGCACCAGGTTGAGGAGATAGGCATTGAACGCAACAAGCTCTCCAACAGTGAGAAGGCCCCTTATCACCAGGTAGCCACCAAAGCCGATGACCAGGACCACCGGCCACTGGGCAAGGAGGTCAAGCTGGGGGCCGCGGCGGGCACTGAGCCGCACCGTCTTCAGGTTGGCTTCGTAAAGCAGCGCGTTTTCCCTCTCGAAACGCTCAATCTCCCTCTCTTCTTGGGCGAAGCCACGCACTACCGCAAGCCCCTTGAGGTTTTGCTCCAGCCGGCCCGTGAGGCGCGCGAGCTGGTTCTGCGCCGCCACGCTCAGCGGCCGCATCTGCCGGGCGTAGCGCTGTGCAACCCAGACTAGGGCCGGCATGCTCGCAAGCGAAAACGCTGCAAGGGGCAAATTCACCGCGCAGAGGATGATGGCCGTGCCCAGCGCGGTGATGGTGGCGTTGAGGAGCATGAGCAGCCCCCGCCCGGCAATGCGCTGCACCATCTCCACATCGCTTGTGGCCCGAGCAAGGAGCTGGCCCGTCTCGGCCTGGTCATAGTAGCTGAAGGAAAGCCGCTGCAGCTTGGCATAGAGCTCGTTGCGCAGGTCGTAGGCAACACCTTGAGCGACGGCCTCGCTCAACCGCCCTTGCCCGAACACCATCAGGCCGCGAAGCATGCTCAGGAGAAGCACCACGAGCACTCCGCGCAGGAGAAACGCCTGATCCCCACCAATGACGCCGCGATCCACCACCTGGCCGACGAGGCGAGGCACAACAAGCCCGGTCCCAGCCATCCCCAACATGCAGAGATAGGCAGAAGCTTCCGGCACGGCATAGGGGCGAATGTAGCGCAGCACGCGCGCGAAAGTGCCACTCATCGCCGCTCCTCTGCGCCGCCTGCGCTTTCCGCTGGCATAGCCCGATCCAGCGCAAGAAGAGCCAAGCGGACGAGTTCCTGCTCCTCCGGGGTCAGGCCCGAGAGCACTCTCTCGGCCACTGCCAGCCCAAGCCTATCGAGCTCAGCAAGCACTTCTTTGCCCGCCTCCGTGAGCGCAAGCAGCACCTGACGCCGGTCATCCGCTGAGCGCTGCCTGTCCACCCAGCCCCGCTCCACAAGGCCATCCAGGATCTTCGTCGCCGTCGGGAGCGAGACGGCATGCCACTCGGCAAGCTCAGAAACAGTCGCCTGCCCCGACCGCAGGCGCGCAAGGATCCGGTACTGAGCGGGAGAAACCGGCACGCCACTTGACAGACCCGTCGCGAAAGCCACTTTTATCTGGCGCATGGCGCGCAGGATGACGGAAAGGAAAAGCGGCGCGATGGCTTGCTCGCTCAAGAGTGCCACCCTCCTAGCAATTGCATGCCCTAACTATTAGCTTATCCATCTTGAGCTGGCTGGGCAAGTGTGCCACCCGGCGTCCGCCCTGGGGCCAACTTAGCGCGATCTTGGCCAGTATGCTAGATTAGAAGCAAAAGAAGGGCCGTTAGCTCAGTGGCAGAGCACCTGCCTTTTAAGCAGGGTGTCGCTGGTTCGAATCCAGCACGGCTCATCGCACGCGACCTGCCTCGCATTCCCATCCGCCTGAGCAAAAGAGCGGGATCCCTGGACGGTGCTGCCTTGCCCGACGCTGGACAACCGGGGCCGTGCATGCTCTCTTTCCCAGCCAGGCGCATTGGCCCTCTGTCAGCGAGGCACTGGCCGAGGGAGCAGCACATGCTCCGGCCGGGCCCTCTCGCAACGCAGGCCATTAGGCTGCGCGCCCGCCCCGGAGCGCAAGCGCCCACGAAAGGCAACTTCCGCCACGTGACGATAAAGGGTTCTGTGCAGGCCTGGCGAGCGCGCCCCCTTTACATGGGCTGCAAAACCGTTATACTTGGGCATGACCGGGGTGGCCCTGCAAGGTAGATGGGCCTAGGGCCTGCCGTGCAGCGCTTTCGCTGCCCTGCTCTTGTGCCAATATCCGCTTCGTCATCCTCAACTGGAGAGAGCGGCGCCAGCGCTGGTGCCAACCCTGCTTCACGCTGAGTGCGCAAGCGAGCATCTCCTAATGCAAGCCACACCCAGCCAAGCCCACCGCAGCACCTAGCAGCCCTTGAGAACTGAATGGGCCAGGCCTTCACCCGGCCGCCTGGACTGTGCGCGGCAGGATGCCAAACGCGGGCAGGTCGGATAGATGCGGGAACGGCAAAGGGCAAGCGTCCGCCCTGATGGAAGGGCGCATGCGCCCTTTGTGTTCACAACTCAACTGTGGAGGGAGGTGTCACATGAAAGGCAGATGGGCTCTTGTATGCGCGCTCGTGGCGGCCGCGGTTGTGGTCGCGGCTGCAAACCTTGCGCTTGCCGAGGAGCCGCAGCCACAGACGCAGGGCGAGGTTGTGGCGCAAGCTATGTTGGGCTCCGCCTTCACCTACCAGGGCCAGCTCAAGAAAGACGGCAACCCAGTAACCGCTACATGCGACTTCCGGTTCAGCCTATGGGATGCCCTGAGCGGGGGCTCACAGGTGGGCACAACCCAAGAGAAGGCAGGCGTGAGCGTGAGCGGAGGCTTCTTCACGATCGCCGACCTGGATTTCGGCA
>JAPWUW010000328.1 GCA_028275325.1 Anaerolineae bacterium
CTCCTCACGGCGCAGGCTTTGGCTGAGGCAAGTGGCGGGCGCCTGAGCAGCCACCCGCGCGAGGCCGCCCTCATGCTTGAGCTGCCCCTGTGGCTGCAGCCAACCGTGCTCGTCATCGACGACAACGAGGGACTGCCCGATCTCTTCCAGCGCTACCTGCAGGGCACCCCCTGGCAGGTCCTCGCCGCAGCAACTGCCGAGGAGGGGTTACGTCTGGCGCACGAGCGGCATCCGCACGCCATTGTGCTCGACATCCTCATGCCGGGCACCGATGGCTGGTCCGTCCTCCAGGAGCTCAAAGCCAACCCGGCTACCGCTCACATACCCGTCCTTGTCTGCTCGGTCTTCAGCGACCCAGAGCTTGCCAGGGCGCAGGGGGCGGCCGCCTTCATCCCCAAGCCCGTCAGCCGCCAGGCACTGCTACAGGCCCTTGCGGCTCATGCGCCTCGCTGAAATAGCACGGCTTGGCCCGCTCGAGAAGCGCCGCAAGCGCATCGAGGCTGTCGGCCAGGCGCGGCCGCCCCTTCTGCACCAGCCCGATGAACGTGACTGCCGCTTCCGGCAGCTCCTCCTCCACATCTTTGGCTGTGATGACCACAACCGGCAGCTCCCGTAGCTGCTCCCGTGCGCGCAGCTGTGCCAGGAACTCCTGGCCACTCATCCCCGGCATGAGCAGATCCACAAGGACCACATCTGGCCGCTCCTGCTCCAGCTCCTGCAGAGCCTCCTGCCCGCTGTAAGCGTAGCGCACCTGGTACCGGCCCTCTGCGCTCTCCAGAGCGCGCACCACGAACTGCACAAAGCCGCGGTCGTCGTCCACGACGAGCACACGCCGCGCCCCCGGGAAGCGCCGCAGCGCGGAAACTAGCTCCTGCGGCTGCACTGGCTTCTGCAAGCAGGCCGCAACCCCGAGGAGCTCTGCCCGCCAGGAGTTGCTCGGCAGCGCGCAGACGAGCGCTGGCACCCCCTCTCTCAGCTCCAGAGGCAACACCCCCTCCAGCAGCTTCTTGGCCTGGGCCGGCGAGAGGTTGCGCAAGAGCGCCCGCGGGTGCTCTGCCTCCAGTGCTCTCTGGACCTCTTCCTGGCTATCTGCCCGCAGTATGCCAAAGCCGGGCAGGTGCCGCTCCAGCAGGCGGCGCAGCGCCTCGTCCTCCCCCACGAGCAACAGGTTCTCCTGCTGCCCGCGCGGCAGCACTGGCGCCGGGCCCGAATGGCGCAATCGCGAGGCCGCGGGGCGCGCTCCAGCAGGCAGGCAAACGTGGAAGCAGGAACCCTTGCCCGGCTCGCTTTCCACCCAGATGCGCCCGCCATGCATCTGCACGAAGCGCTTGGCGATGGCCAGGCCCAGCCCCGTCCCGCTCCCTGCGCCAAAACTTGCCTGGTAGAACTCATCAAAGATCCGCTCCCGATCCTGAGCGGCAATGCCCGGGCCCCTATCCTCCACCGTGAGGAACACCTCAGCCCCGCGCTTGACTGTGCGCACCCGCACCCAGCCATCGCGCGTGAAGCGGATCGCGTTGTTGAGAAGGTTCAGCATCACCTGCCGCATCCGGCCGGCGTCGAGCGAGAGCCAGGGGATGGCTGGATCCAGCTCCAGCTCGATCTGCAACGGGCGCCCGCGCGCGAGTTCCTTGGCTGTGGCCACCGCCTCCTCCACCAGCGCGTTGAGGTTCACCGGCTCGCGCCGCAGGGGCATCCGCTCCGCCTCCAGCCGGGAAAGGTCCAGAACGTCGTCCACGAGCTGGAGGAGGTGCTGGCTTGCTGTGTAGATATGGGCGATATCCCGCCGCAGCGCGCTCGTCCAGTTCACGTCCCCATAGACATCTGGGGAAAGGTGCATGAGCTCGCTGAACCCGAGGATCAAATTGAGCGGGGTCCGCAGCTCATGGCTGATGTTGGCAGCAAATTGCTCCTTGAACCGCCGTGCCTCTTCGGCCTCCGCGCGCGCCAGCGCGAGCTCGTGGCTCGTTCGCTGCAGCAGCCGGTACGCCAGGTCGAGCGAGTTCAGGGTGCGGTTCAGCTCCCCTTGCCGATCCCGCAGCTGCTCCGCAAGCTTGCGCGCTTCTTCGTGCCGCTGCCAGGACCAAAGCAACACACGCCGCAATGAGCCCATCGCAAGCGAGAGCACACAGCCCATGAGGCCATATCCCACCACAAGCACCCCGAGCGGGAAGCGTGGCACGCCCGACGCGCCCAACCCCACCTGGCACAGCAGGGAAAGGATCGCCGCGATCGCCGGCGCGGCTGGCTCCATTGTGGGCACGGCCAGCACGATGGCCAGTGCCCCCGCAAGCGCCGAAGCCGCCGGCCCAAAAGCAACAGCCGCAAGGAGCGAAAGCAACAGGGTCCACGCCGCAAGCACCAGTGAGGCCAGGCCCGCCGCACGCCTGCTCATCCGCCAACTCAGCACTCCCCCAACCATGGCCGCAATGCCGAAGAGAAACTGCCGCGCGCGGAAATGCTCCCCCGGCAAGTACAGCCAGGCCAGAACCCCACCAGTGCACGCAATGAGTATGGCGACCGGCCAGAGCGCCTGGCGTTGCAATTCCTCCAGATCTAGCCGCCGCTCGTACCTGCCCATAGCAAGCCCCTCCCCACCCAGCATTATAGCTCCGGGGCAAGCGCCGGCCAGGATCACGGCCGCTGGCCAGGAAAGCTATGGCGATGCGCCGCTCTGGCGAGCATTGCAACCGACCAGCGCGGGCCGGGCCAGCCGCGCCGGCAAGCAAAACTGCGCCCGCTTGCCTGGCTGAGGCAAATCGGCATACTATAGAAGGCAGGATCCCCCCGTAGCTCAGATGGATAGAGCAGCGGTGTCCTAAATCGCGTGTCGCGTGTTCGAGTCACGCCGGGGGGACTTTTTTGTTACCCCTCCCTCTTTGTTACCGCTGCCTCACTGCTAGCAGGTGAGGTGCAGCGCCGCCACCACCTTCTTGCTTCCGGCCAGCTCGTTGTAGGCCTCGCACGCCCTCGGCGTCGGCAGAGCTATCACCTCAATTCCCGCCTTCTGCAGCGCAGCCAGCGTCTCTTCCGGCACGCGCATGCAGCCCATCGCCCCCTGGCCGATCACCAGGACTTCTGGCGGATCCGCAAATACCTCCCATATGTCGGCCTGAGAGAGCGAGTGGCCTTCCTCTCGCCACCAGTCCGGCTGCACCCGATCGGGGAAGATGATGAGGTCGCTCGTGTAGCGACGGCCATCCACCACTATCTGCCCAAACCGGTAACTCTCTATCCGCGGCATGTGAGCCTCACTTGCGAAGGAGGATCTGCTTGATCTCCCGCACTTCCGCAAGCAGGGCCGCCAGCACGTCCGGCTGCTGTGTCTGCTCAGCCGCCATGGTAGCAGGGGCGAAC
>JAPWUW010000155.1 GCA_028275325.1 Anaerolineae bacterium
GGAGCGCTTGCCCTTGCACCCCTACCGCCGTATGATGCAGCCGAATCTGCGGCAAGGTGAGCACAACCATGATCTGGAACGAAGAGCGGGAGAAAATGGACAGGCACAAGCTCCGGGAGCTGCAGTTCGAGCTCCTGCGCGCGCAGCTGGAGCGCGCTTACGAGCTTGTGCCGTTCTACCGGCAGGCCATGCGCCAGCGCGGTCTGCGCCCCGCCGATATCCGCTCCCTGGAGGATTTGCCCCTTCTGCCCTTCACGCGCAAGGCCGACTTCGCCGACAATTACCCTTTTGGGCTGCTTGCCGTCCCCAAGCGGGAGCTTGTGCGCATCCATGCCTCAAGCGGCACCACCGGCAAGCCAATCGTCGTCGCCTACACGCGGCGGGATCTCGATAGCTGGCGGGAGGTCTGCGTGCGCCAGCTGGTGGCCGCCGGCGTCACAGCAGATGACACGATGCAGATCGCCATGGGTTACGGGCTCTTCACGGGCGCACTCGGCTGGCACGGCGCCGCCGAGCTCCTCGGAGCCACGGTCGTGCCCATCTCGGCCGGCAACACCAGGCGGCAGATCATGCTCATACAGGATCTGGAGACGACAGTGCTCTGCGCCACACCGAGCTACGCCATCCACATCGCCGAGGAAGCCGAGCGCATGGGTGTTGACCTGCGCGAGAGCAGCCTGCGCATTGGCATTCACGGCGCAGAACCATGGTCTGAAGGCATGCGCCGGGAAATCGAGGAACGGTGTGGCCTCAAGGCCTACGACACTTACGGCCTGAGCGAAATCGTCGGCCCTGGCGTCTCAGCCGAGTGCGAGCTGCAGAACGGCCTGCACGTCAACGAGGATCACTTCCTCGTCGAAATCGTGGACCCGAACACGGGGGAGCCACTCCCGCCCGGAGCCCAGGGCGAACTCGTCATCACAACCTTGACGAAAGAAGCTCTGCCGGTCATCCGCTACCGCACTGGGGATATCTCCAGCCTGAGCGATGCCCCCTGCCCCTGCGGGCGGACTCTTGCACGCATGGCTAGGGTCCGTGGCCGAACTGACGACATGCTCATCATCCGCGGCGTCAACGTCTTCCCCTCTCAGGTGGAAGCAGCGCTCCTGCAGGTGCAGGGCATTTGGCCCCAGTACCAGATCATCGTCGATCGCCAGCCGGGCAGCATGGACGAGCTGGAGGTGCAAGTGGAGCTCTCTCCCGCCGCTTTCACCGATGAGATCGCCAGCCTGCGCCGGATCCAGGAGGAAGCCGAGCAGGCGCTCCAGGAAGCCCTTGGCATCAGCGCCCGCGTGCGCCTGGTGGAGCCAGGTACCATTGAGCGCAGCACCGGCAAGGCCAAACGCGTCATCGACCGGCGGGCAACCTAATCTGGCCATTGCGGAGGGTCCCCATGCGCATGACACAGGTCTCTGCATTCCTGGAAAACCGGCCCGGCCGGCTCCTGCATGTGCTGGAGGTACTTGCGCAGGCGGGGGTGAACGTGCTTGCGCACACAATTGTCGACGCCGCTGATTTCGGCATCGTGCACCTCATCGTCGCCGACCCATCGCTTGCCATGCAGGCCCTGCGCCAGGCTGGCATCGTCTGCACCAGCACCGTAGTGCTTGTGGTCGATGTGCCGGATGCCCCTGGCGCCTTCGTGCAGAAGGTCCTGCGCCCCCTTGCTGAGGCCGGCGTCAATATCCAGTACAGCTACGCCTTTGGTGCCCCCATCAACGCCACAGCCGCAGCCAGAGAGGAGCCCCGGCCAAGGCTTGTGCTGAAGGTGAACGATCTGGAGACGGCAGAGAGAGCGCTAGGGATTCTGCCCACCGCCTGAAGCCAGACACGCTGAGGAGGAGCGAACATGTCCGAACGCCTGCCTTACAAGGACCCCTCTCTCCCGGTGGACGAGCGGGTGGCTGACCTGCTCAGCCGCATGACGCTCGAGGAGAAAGTGGCACAGCTTGGCTGCGTCCACGCCGCAGACCTGGCGCAGGGCCTCGAGTTCGATGAGAGCGCTGCCAGCGCGAGGATAGCGCGCGGCATTGGCCAGGTGGCGCGCTCGGCGGTGCTCTACGGCCGTGCTTGCCCGCGCGATGTCGCCCGCTTCAACAACGCCTTGCAGCGCTTCCTGCGGGAGAAGACTCGCCTCGGCATCCCCGCCATCGTGCACGAGGAGTGCTGTGCTGGGTTCATGGCCCGGCGTGCCACCTGCTTCCCGCAGATAATTGGGCTTGCCAGCACCTTCCAGCCAGAGCTGGCACAGGAGATGACGCAAGCCATACGCCGTCAGATGCGCGCAGTCGGGGCGCACCTCGGCCTCGCCCCGGTCCTCGACGTCGTGCGCGACCCTCGCTATGGCCGCGTGGAGGAAACCTTCGGCGAGGACCCATACCTGGCGGCGGCGATGGGCCTTGCCTATATTCGCGGCCTGCAGGGCCCCGATGGCAGGGGTGTCCTCGCCACTGGCAAGCACTTCGTCGGCTACGGTATGCCCGAGGGTGGGCTCAACTGGGCGCCCAGCCACATCACGCCGCGAGAGCTGGCGGAAGTCTACCTCTTCCCGTTCGAAGCCGCCGTCAAAGAGGGCAAGGTGGGCGCCATCATGAACGCCTACCAAGAAAACGACGGCATTCCCTGTGCAGCCAACAGGGAGCTGCTCCGCAACCTGCTCCGCCTGGATTGGCGCTTTGAGGGCGTGGTCGTCTCCGATTACAACGCCATACCAATGCTTGCCACCTACCACCTGGTGGCTAAGGACAAAGAAGATGCTGCCTGCCAGGCCCTCGTCGCCGGGATCGACGTGGAGCTGCCAGAGGTGGACTGTTACGGGGAGCCACTGCTCAATGCCGTGCGCCGGGGGCGCGTGAGCGTCACGCTGGTTGAGGAAGCCGTGCGCCGCATCCTGCGCCAGAAGTTCGAGCTTGGCCTGTTCGAAAATCCGTTCGTGGACGAAGCCGCTGCCGAGGCAGCCTTCGACACGCCAGAGGACCGAGCCCTCGCCCGCCGCATAGCTGAGCAATCCCTCGTCCTTCTGCGCAACGAGGGGGGACTCTTGCCGCTCCCGCGCGATGTCGAGAGCATTGCCGTCATCGGGCCAAACGCGCACAGCCTGCGCAACCTGCATGGCGATTACCACTTCGCCGCCCACATCGAGGTCCTGCGGGAGTTTGGCAGGCTCTCGCCAGAGCAGCTTGCGCAGATGATGCCCCCGCCGCCACCCGACGCGGACCCCATGGAAGCCGAGGCAATTCTCTACCGCGAGCACTACACCCCCTTCGTGAGCATACTCGAAGGCATTAGGGAGCTTGTGAGCCCGGCCACCAAGGTCATTTACGCCAAGGGCTGTGACATCATGGGGGAGGACCGCAGCGGCTTTGCAGAGGCGATCGCTGCCGCCAGGTCTGCCAAGGTGGCCATTGTTGTCGTTGGCGAGCGAGCTGGCCTAGCAAGCGATTGCACCTCCGGGGAGTTCCGAGATCGCGCTTCGCTGGGGCTGCCGGGCGTGCAGGAGGAGCTGGTGCGCGCCATTGTGGAGACGGGCACACCCACCGTGGTTGTGCTCGTGAACGGCAGGCCCCTCGCCATCCCCTGGATCGCCGAGCACGCAGGAGCCATCCTCGAGGCTTGGTTCCCCGGGGAAGAAGGGGGACGGGCGGTGGCAGCCGCTCTGTTCGGCCTGGTAAACCCGGGGGGAAAGCTGCCGATGAGCTTCCCGCGGTCGGTGGGGCAGGTCCCCGTGTTCTACAGCCACAAGCCTTCCGGCGGCCGCTCTTTCCCGACAGGCCATTACGTCGATCTCAGCGCAAAACCGCTCTTCCCGTTCGGGCATGGGCTGAGCTACACGCGTTTCGCCTACGAGGCCCTTTCGGTGGAACCAGCCGAGGCCCCGCCCACGGGTCAGGTGCACATCAGCTTCTGGGTGCAGAACGTTGGGGAGCGCGCCGGGGATGAGGTGGCGCAACTCTACCTGCAGGACAAAGTCGCAAGCGTCACGCGCCCGGTGAAGCAGCTAAGGCGCTTCGCGCGGCTGCACCTTGAGCCCGGCGAGCGCAAGCTCGTGCGCTTCACCCTCGACGTGCGCGAGCTGGCCTTCTACGACCGCGAGATGCGTTACGTCGTGGAGCCCGGCGAGGTGGCCGTCTATGTCGGCTCTTCCTCGCAGGACATTCGCCTGACGGGCAGCTTCACAATCACGGGGGAAACGGTTCGCGTGCACAGCAAGGTCTTCGCAGGCGGCGTGAGCATCTCAAGCTAGGTTCCGGCCTCTGCAGCTCAGCGGCCTGGGCATAAGAAACCTGCGCGCGGCCTAAAGCTTCCAGCGCAAGTGCCGATATATGAGCTAGGCTTGCGGCTTCTGCTTCCGCTGCAGGCCAGGTTGCCCCAAGGAGCGCCAGATGGTCGTGAAAGTGGAGTTTCTCAACCCGTTCATCACCGCTGCTGCCGACGTTTTGCGCGCTGAGGCCGGCACCGAGGTTAAGAGGGGTGCTCTTTCCCTGCAGCGCTCCGCCGTCACCACCCAGGATGTGACAGTGCTCATCGGCATCGTGGGCGATGCGGAGGGCATCGTCATGTACTCCATGAGCGAGCCAATGGCCCTTGCAATAGTCTCGCAAATGATGGGCGAGCAACTCGCGGAGTTCGACGAGCTGGCCCAGAGCGGCATCGCCGAGCTCGGCAACGTCATCAGTGGCCAGGCAGCGACTCGCCTTTCGCAAACAGGCGTAAATGTGCAGATCTCTGTGCCAACGCTCATCCTTGGTCGCGGCGCCACGATCTCCACCCTAGATTTTCAGCGGCTTGTCGTGCCGCTGGAGACGGCCATGGGCACCATGGAAATACACCTGGCCCTGCGCCCAAAGTAGGCAGCAGGGCCAGGCCATCTCGCGCGTGGCAGAAGCTCAGCGGCTCGGGGCGAGCTCTTCTGCCAGCCGGGCCATCCACTCGCTGATCTCGATGTGTTGCGGGCACTTCGTCTCGCAAATGCGGCAAGCGATGCACTCGCTTGCCCGCTCTCCTTCCGGGAGGCGGCTGTAGCGCTCGCGGGCTCTGTCCATTTCTTCGTAGACGACGCCCTCATTGTAGATGGCGAAGATCTGCGGGATGTTCACGCCATTCGGGCAGGGCATGCAGTACTCACAGCCAGTGCAAGGAATCGGGTGCAGCTGCTCGTACAGCCGCTGCACCTTGCTGATGAGCTCAAGCTCCTCTTGGCTCATGGTGCCAACGCCAGAGCGGCTTGCGCTGCGCACGTTTTCCTGCACCTGCTCCATCGTACTCATGCCGCTCAGCACCACGGAGACCTCCGGTTTGTTCCAAAGCCACTGCAGCGCCCACTCGGCTGGGCTGCGCTTCACCGGCGCGGCCTCTAGTAACTGCCTTATGGCACGCGGCGGGTTAGCGAGCCTCCCACCAAGCAGCGGCTCCATGATAACCACCGCCAGGCCCTTGCTTGCAGCGTACTGAAGGCCCTTAGTCCCGGCCTGCACGTTCTCGTTCAGGATGTTGTACTGTATTTGGCACACGCCCCAGTTGTCGTAGGCGTCGACAATTTCGCGGAAGACTTCGTAGGTATCGTGGAAGGAAAAACCGAGAACCTGAAAGAGGCCCTTGGCCATCGCACCTTCGGCCCACCGGAAGATGTTCATCTCCCGCAGCTTCTCCCAGGCACCCTTGCTCAGCGAATGCAACAGGTAGACATCCAGGTGGTCCGTCCGCAGCCGCTCCAGCTGCTCGTTCAGGATGCGCGTGCAATCGTCCAGGTTCTGCACATGCCAGTGCGGCAGCTTTGTCGCCAGGTACACCTTTTCCCGGTAGCCACCCTCCAGCGCACGGCCGACAACCTTCTCGCTGTTGCCACCATGGTAGCCATAGGCGGTATCGATGTAGTTCACGCCATTATCCATGGCATAGCGAAGCATGGCGATCGCCAGCTCCTCATCGATCACCTCGTAAGTGCCCTTGGTGGGCAAACGCATGCACCCAAAGCCAAGCGCTGAAACCTGCCAACCAACTCTGCCAAAAGGCCGGTACTGCATGTTCACAACCTCCTCGTCACCATGCGGCACACATGCTACCCAGCCCCCAGGGCGCCACGTGCGGCGGCAAGGGCACCCCATCACCGGAGCGACAAGGAGTCGCCCTCACCTCTTGCCACTTTGGCCTCTCGACGTGCAGCTAACCTCTCGGGGTGTGCTCAGCACGTGGCAGGCGTAAACTGGGGCAAACTAGGGTAGATGACCGCAACTCTCTGGAATCGACATGCCCTATTATACACGCACTGCGCAAGAAT
>JAPWUW010000090.1 GCA_028275325.1 Anaerolineae bacterium
CGCGTTCGATCAGGGCCTGCTGGAAATCGGGCTCTACATGCGGTCCCGCGCAGCGCGTGGGGAGCCCACGTATCTCTCGCCCGTGCGGCCGGACCACGCGACGCTGCACTTTGCCATGAGGGGCGTGGGCAAGCCGGTCACGTTCGATGGGCGGCACGTGTTTGTGCTGCCTTCCCCTGGTGCTGAGGTGGCCAACTACATCTTCTTGGTTGCGGAGGACGTCGATGGCCCGCGCAACCTGCAGAAGCGTTGCTCGGGGGCAAGCTTGGTGCGCGTCTTTCGGGATCGGGTCGGTCAGGTGTACGCTGAGGCCTGGCAAGTGGAGCCAGGAGGTTGTGAGGGAGCAAGGGCTCCTCTGCCCGTTCGTGCAAACTGGGCCAACGGCGTGACGCTGCTCGGGCTGGGGATCCAGGCGCCGCCAAATCTTGAGGGTGCCGTCGTGGTCGAAAGTCACTGGCGTGCCGTCTTCCCCCTCTCGGAGGACCTCACGCTGTTCCTGCACCTTATCGGGCCTTTGAACCCGGCGACGGGCACGCCTTTGTGGAGTGGCGCGGATTCCATGCCGGGCAACGGATCCTACCCCACATCGCGCTGGGCTCCTGGGGAGGTGGTGATCGACCGTCGCCTCCTTCTGGTGCCAGAGGGGCTGCCGGACGGCCGCTACTACCTGGAGATGGGGTGGTACGAATGGCGCAGCGGCAAGCGCAGAGAGCTTGCGGGCTTGGAGCCAGGCGCCGACTCTCTGGTGATTCCGTGGTTCAGCGTGCGTTCCGGAAGGCGGGTCCTGATCCTTGGCCGCTGAGCGGGCGCAGCCTGCCCTCTGGTGGTCGGGTGGGTACAGCTTGTGCAATGGAGCTCTGAGCGTTGCCAGCGCGTGCACTCCTTTCCGTGGGTTCCTCGGGCAAGGGAAAAGGCGCGCCTGGTGGCGGGTGCCATGGGGCGCCTGCGGCGCGCAAACTGGCTCTGTGGAGGGCTGACATGATCTATCACGTTTTGGGCAAGACTGGGTTGCGGGTTTCCGCTCTTGGCTTTGGCGCTTCGCCTTTGGGAAACGAATTTGGCCCGGTCGATGCGGCGGAAGGAGTGCGCGCTGTGCACTGCGCCATCGAGCAGGGCATAAACTACTTCGATGTGGCGCCCTACTACGGGCGCGGCCTGGCAGAGACGAGGCTGGGCGAAGCCCTGGCCGGCCATCGGCAGGAGGTGATCCTGGCCACCAAGGCAGGGCGCTATGACAAGGAGTGGCCCGAAGGGTTCGATTACTCGGCAAAGCGCATCGTGCGCTCGGTGGAGGAAAGCCTGCGGCGGCTGCGGACGGACTGCATTGACGTTTATCAGGTCCATGACATTGAGTTTGCGCACAGGGAGCAGATCCTAGGAGAGACGCTCCCGGCCATGTTCCGGCTCAAGGAACAGGGGAAGGTGCGCTTTGTCGGGATCACTGGCTACCCGCTGCAGTTGCTTCGCGCTATTGCCGAAGCCGCGAATGTGGACACGATCCTCTCCTATTGCCGCTACGACCTCCTGGACACATCGTTGGACGAGGTGCTCACGCCGTTTGCCAGGGCGAGAGGGATCGGCCTCATCAACGCCTCTCCTCTGCACATGCGGCTGCTCACGGATAAGGGAGCGCCCGAATGGCACCCCGCGCCGAAGAGGGTGGTGGCAGCAGCGCAGGAAGCGGCACGCTATTGCCGGGAGCGAGGCGTGGACATCGCTGATTTGGCCTTGCAGTTTGCCCTCCAGCACAGCTATGTGGGCACAACCCTCGTGGGCATGAGCAAGGTTGAGCATGTCCAGCGCAACCTGAGTGCTGTGGGGAAACCTCCTGACCCTGAGCTGCTCGCTGCGGTGCGCCGGATCCTGGCGCCCGCGGCGAACATTGCCTGGCAGGAAGGCCTGCCGGAGAACTACGACCCCTACGCGGTCCCCAAGGGGCTTTAGGGCGATTTGGCCCGACTGGCAGGCCCTTTTGGCAGGAGCGACCTTCACCCGTGGTGCGGAGTTCGTCCTGTGCCAGGCGGCCTGCCGCGCGCAAGGAGTGTCAGCAGGCGGGGGGACGAGGGGACACTGGGGCTACCCGGTGAGGATGGCGAAAACTTGGCCAAAACTTGGCGCGAAAAGCCTTCTCACGGGGGCCACGGAAGGCTAAACTTGTTAGAGAAAGTGTAACTCCCTGCAGATGGCTGCGGGGAAGGGAATTGGAGGCAGCTCTGTGAAGCTTGCGATTGATGGTGGCAAGCCGTACCGCACGAGGCCGTTTCCGCAACGCACCCCCTTTGGGGAAAGGGAGATACAGCTCGTGACCCAGGCGATTCGCTCGCAGAACCTTTTTGGTCTTGGCGGGCCAATGGTTAGCGCTTTTGAGAAGGGGTTCGCTGAGTTGTACGGAGTGAAGCATGCGGTGGCCTCGACCTCTGGCACGGCGGCCATCCACGTGGCCATTGGGACGATTGATCCTGAGCCTGGGGATGAGATCATCTCAGCACCCATAACTGACGGCGGGGGTATTGTGCCGGTCCTGTACCAAAACTGCATTCCGGTGTTCGCTGATGTCGACAGCACCTACAACATGGATCCCCGCGATGTAGAGCGGAAGATCACGCCAAGGACCAGGGCCATAGTGGTGGTGCATCTGGGCGGGAACCCCGCGGACATGGATGCCTTTGTCGACATTGCTCGCCGCCATGGGGTTTACCTGATTGAGGACTGCAGTCAGGCACACCTCACGGAGTACAAGGGTCGGCTCTGTGGCACGTTCGGTGACCTTGCTGCTTTCAGCCTGCAGCAATCCAAGCACATGACCACTGGTGACGGCGGCGTTACCATCACCAATCGTGATGAGCTGGCCGAGAGGATGATGCTGTTCCGAGACAAGGGCTGGACGCGCAAGCCGGGCTGGGGGCCGAGGACTTACGCGTTCCTTGCGCCGAACTACCGCATGACTGAGCTGCAAGGGGCAGTGGGTCTGGCGCAGCTGGAGAAGGTGCGCGATGTAGTGGCCAAGAGGCATGAGCTGGGAGACTACTTGACAGAGCTCATCCGGGACGTGGAGGGGATCAGGCCCGCTCCCGTCACGCCGGGGGGTAAGCACACCTATTGGTTTTACCCGATGAGGGTGGACTCTTGGGATAACGTTCTATTTGCCCAGGCCTTGTCGGCAGAGGGGGTGCCGGCCAGCGCTGGCTACATTGGCGAGCCGATCTACCTTTGCATGGAGGCGCTGGCGGCGAAGAAGACCTTTGGTCGCTCCGGGCACCCGCTTGATGGCTGCCACGGGGGCAGAATTCTCGAGTACACGCGCGGCATGTGCCCTCGTACCGAGGATGAGCTGCACCATATGGTCACGTTGAGCATCAACGAGAATTACAGCAAAGATGACATTGAGGACATGGCTGGCGCCATTCGTAAGGTGGCCGAAGGGTTGCGTGAGAGGGCGCAGGCATGAGCGACATCATCCAGGTTGGGCAGGCACGGGTTGACATCACACCGCCGCTTTCTATCCCTTACCTGGGTTATTACCCGCGGCAGAGCTACTTTATGGGGGTGCATGACCCCCTGTATGCGAGGGCGGTTGTCTTCGCAAGTGCTGAGGAGAGGGTGGCGCTGATCTGCGCTGATGCCATCGGGTTTGGCAACCACATCCTGGGCGAAGACAGGAACTTCACCCAAGAACTGCGGGACCGCGTGCAGACAATGACGGGGATTAGAGGCGAGAACGTCATGCTCGCCGCAACGCACGCCCATTCCACACCGGAGACGCTCGGCATCACCAGGCTGCTGGACGTGCCGGCGGCCTCCTACTGGCTCGAGACGCTGCTTGACCAGCTCGCCTCCAGTGTGGCCATGGCTGCCCGGGAACTGGAGGATTGCCGGCTCAAGGTAGGGCGGGGGGAGGTATTTGGCGTAGGACACAACCGCCGGCCGTGGTGGGGCTCTCTGACCTTGCAGGAGCAGGTGCGGCAGGGCCACCTGGATCCTGAGCTCCAGTTGCTTGTCTGCGCGGAGGAAGCCGGTGGCGCCCCCTGCGTGTTAGTCAACTTCCAGACGCACCCGGTGACAGTGCAGGTGCAGCCTCTTGTCTCTGCTGACTATCCGGGCGTTGCAGCCGGCCTGGTGGAAAGATGTGTGCCGGGGTGCAAGGAGTGCCTTTTTCTGCAAGGAGCGGCTGGCAACATCAACCCGCTCCGGGACGACACGCGGGACTTCCGCGATGTGACTCTGTACGGCACCATGGTGGCGGGGGAGGCAATCAAGGTAGCCGGGCGCTTGCTCGGGCCTGATGTGCCGCCTATGCGCGAGCCGGTGCTGCGCGTGGCGCGGGCGCTTGTGGAGATTCCGGGGCTGCCCCCGTTCGACAGGGGTGAGTGGGAGGCCAAGCTGGCAGAGGCGCAGGAGCGGTTTGAGAGGGCGCAGAGCGAACAGGAGCGGTGGCAGGCCGGCAATGACTTGCGGCGCGCGAAAGAGGCGCTTTACGCGATCGACAGATTCAGCAGGCCCCAGCGGGCAGAGGTGCAGGTGCTCAGGATAGGCGAGGTCGCCATTGTGGGGCTGCCAGCCGAGGTCTTCTGTGAGTGGGGGCTGGAGATAAAGGGCTCTTCGCCGGCCGCGTACACCTTCATCTCAGAGCTCGCCAATGGCTGGGTCGGCTACCTCTTGAACCGGGGCGGGTTTGCGGAGGGCGGCTACGAGGCCTCGCCTGGCCCTTGGACACAGACGAGCGAACAGGGGGGTGAGATGCTGACCAAAACGGCGCTGGAGCTCTTGCAGGAGCTTTGGAGCTGAGCAAGGCCATTGCCGTGGCCATTCCGTTTGGCGACTTGCAGCTGGTCCTGGCAGCGGCCATTTTGGCTGAGCTTTCCGCGAGAAAGCGCGACCTTCAGTGAAAGGAGGAGAAACGATGAGAGCCATTTGTAGCCGCAGGGAATTCTTGTTGGGGACAGGGCTGCTTGCGGGTTCTGCTCTCTTAGGAGCCTGCCAAGTGGCCCCGACCGCAGCACCGGCAACGCAGGCACCTGCTGCGACGGGAGTGACGGTTCCTACTGGTGCGGCCAAGGTGCCGGTCCTGTACTGGCAGTACATGACCGACATCGAGTCGGTTGAGGTGGAGATCCTCAAGGAGTTTGCTGCAGCTAACCCGGACATTGAGCTCACCTGGCAGTGGATTCCTTGGCAGGAATACTGGACGAAGCTCAATGCGTCCCTGGCCGCAGGCACACCGCCGGACGTCTGGAACACGGCACCAACGTACTACTACGACTACATCCTGCGCAATCAGCTCGCTGATCTCACTGACCTAATGAAGCAGAACTTCAAGATTGAGGACTTTCACGCGGCAGCGCTGAGTGGCTACGACTTCCGTGGCAAGTACTATGGGGTGCCGCGCAACATTGTGACGGAGTGCGATTACTTCAACATCGATCTGTTCGAGCAGGCCGGCGTTGAACCGCCGCCCCTTGACGGCAACTGGACTTGGGACGACCACCTGGAAAAGGCTGTGGGTGTAGTCAAGTTCCACAACAAGGGGGACAAGATAACCACTTTCGGGGCGACGGCGGTCATGAACTTCGGCTGGTGGCTGGGCTATGTGATGATCGGCAATGGCTGTGAGTGGGCGAAGAACTTCAGCCGTGACCTGGTCGGGATGGAACTTGACCTCACGAGCGAGCCGTGTGTTGCCACAGTCAAGTACATGGCAGACCTCATCCATGAGTACAAGGTGGCTCCAGCAGCTGGCGAGTTCGCTGGCCAGGGCGACCCCTTCCTGACAGGGCGGCTGGCGCAAACCTGGATGCTGCCATGGGCGCTTGGCGCGTACAAGGACGCTCCCTTCAAGTGGGACGTGACTTTGCCACCGAAAGGAAAGGCGCAGCAGGTGACCTATGGCGGCGCTGATGGTCTGGTGCTGTCGCAAGCAAGCAAGGCCAAGAACGAGGCTTGGCGACTTATGGTTTGGCTGCTGGATTGGAAGACCGGTCGCGCCTTCATGGAGAACACGGGCAGCATTCCTCCTCTGAAGAACGAGGAGACCATTAAGGCATGGGCCGCCAAGTACGAGGGCAAGAACATCAACGCCGTGATTGCTTCCTGCGACATAGCCATCAACCGGTACTGCTTGGGCTACGGCGAGCTTGTGAGCACCATTACGACAGAGCTTGAGAACGTGTTCCTGGGCACGATGTCCCCTGAAGAGGGGTGTGCCCGGGCAACCCAGGTTGGAAACGAGAAGCTCGCAAGCATCCTCAAGCAGTATGAGGAGGCAATCAAAGGGGCCGCCTAGGCGGTCCTCCTCTGCTGTCCTCCTCTTCCCGTTCGCGCGGGAGAGGAGGACAGCATCAGCACGGCATAGTTTTGGAAACCTCAGTTGGAGAGCTTGCTGGTGGAGAGGCCTGCCCCTCAACAAGCCCGGGCAGAGGACCTGGGTGCTGACAGCGCTGGCATAGGGTTTGTGCTCGAACGCGAACGGCTGCAGGCCAAGAGAAGGCGCCGCTGGCGTCATATCGTGAGCTGTTATGCCTATCTCCTTCCTCTGTTGATCAACCTGGTGTTTCTGAGCGCGGGGCCCGTGCTGTACTCTTTTTTTATCAGCTTCACCAATTGGCAGATTGTGTTGCCCCCAGTGTGGGTGGGAATGCGCAATTACACAGAGCAGCTTTCATCGCCGGTATTTTGGAAAGTGATGTGGAACACATTTTACTACACTCTGGGCTACGTTCCGCTGAACATGATTGTGTCGCTCGCCATGGCTATCTTCGTGAACCAGCAGCTGCCTGGGATTTCTTTTTTCCGCTCTCTTTATTTCCTGCCCGTGGTTTCCTCTGGGGTGGCTGTGGCTCTTGTCTGGGGATGGATATACCACCCGACGTTTGGCGTGCTCAACTGGCTTCTCGATGCTGCTTTTGGCATCCAAGGGCCGCGCTGGCTGAGTGATCCGCACTGGGCCATGCCCGCCCTTGTGATTCTCGGAGTATGGCGCAGCATGGGCTCAAACATGATCATATTCCTGGCTGGCTTGCAGGGCATCCCGCAGGAGCTGTATGAGGCGGCAAGGATCGACGGTGCTGGCCGGGCAGCTGAGATTCGCCACGTGACTTTGCCCCTGCTTACCCCAACCATCTTTTTTGTGCTCACGATGTCCATCATCGGTTCGTTCCAGGTCTGGGAAGCAACCTACTTGCTGACGCAGGGAGGGCCAGCGAGGGCAACGCTGACCATTTCCTACTACATATACCAGCAGGCCTTCGAGTGGTTCCACATGGGCATAGGGGCATGCCTGGCCTACATATTGTTCTTCATTGTCGCGCTTATCACTTTGATACAGTTCCGGCTCCAGCGCCGTTGGGTCTTTTACCGGTAGCCAGCGAAGCTTGCTTGAGGGGGCAATGGGCAAAGAGCCGGTTCGGCGCTGAGGGTGGGGAGGTGCGCTGACTTGGTGCTGGCAATAAGTGTGCGGACGCGCGCTCGCATCCGGTTTGCAGTTCGTGCAGCAGTGACCTACACGGTCCTGCTCATCCTAGGCTTGATCACTGCTGTCCCCTTCATCTGGATGCTTGTCTCCTCCCTCAAGCAGCCAGGCAGGCTCTTCATTTATCCGCCGGAGTGGATTCCCAACCCGCCCAGGTTTGAGAACTACGTAGAGCTCACGCAGAAGATGCCGTTTCTTGTCTTCTTCGGCAACAGCCTGAAGATTGCGATTCTTACGACCATTGGCCAACTGCTGTCCTGCTCACTTGCTGCTTACGCCTTCGCGAGGTTTGAGTTTCCGGGCAAAGGGCCATTGTTTGCTGTTACCCTTTCATGCCTGATGGTTCCATACCAGGTTGTGTTGATTCCTGTCTTTGCCATTTTCAACAAGCTGGGCCTGATGGACAGGCAAGTGGTTCTGTGGGGTCCGGCCTTCACGGGTAGCGCTTTTGGCGTGTTCCTGCTCCGCCAGTTCTTCATGACCCTGCCGGGCGAGCTGGAGGACGCGGCGCTCATTGATGGTGCATCGCGCTTTGACATATACTGGCGTATCTTCCTGCCTTTGTCGCAGCCGGCACTGACGACACTGGCGATTTTCACCTTCATGGGCTCTTGGAACGACCTGTTAGGGCCGGTGCTGTACTTGCAGAGCAAGCACAAGATGACTCTCACTGTGGGGCTGGCGATGCTCTCGCATCAGTGGGGGGCGACGCCCTGGCACCTGCTCATGGCTGGCTCGGTGATAAGCGTGCTGCCGATCCTGATTGTGTACATTGTTGGGCAGCGGTACTTCGTTCAGGGCATAGTGATGACAGGCTTGAAGCTTTGATGAATGCCGGGAGGATGGGGCAACCAGATGGCTGAGCTGAGGGAGGGGGTTGGAGGACGGGCTTGCTTTGCGTACCGGCTGGTGAGCGGATGGATCTCTGACTACAGTTCTGTGCCCAGGTGGGAGCCCTGGCCAAGCATCACGCTTGACGGGCGACTGATGGCCGACCTTTCTGAGACTTTCGCTATCGCTCAACTGGCTGGCTACAACGGCGTGATATTGTGGGGGCTGCTTTGCGGCCGAAGTTGGCGCCCCTTCTTGCCGGACACAGTGAGCGTTGAGCGGCGGGAGCAAGTGCTGGCCGTTTTGGAGCAGGCCAGGAGCAGAGACCTAAAGGTTTTCATAGGGCTCGGTGTGTACAGTTGGGGCTTTGATGAGATTATCGCCGAGCACCTGGAACTGGATGGTGGCTCCCCTCTGAACATGTGCGCGGCACGCCCCGAATCGTGGGAATGGATGCAAAGGGTGCTCGAATTTGTCATGGACGGCTACCACCCCGACGGGCTCAGCCTGCAATCCTCCGATCAGGGGCGTTGCCCCTGCGACGCGTGCCAGGAGCTATCCTCCCTTGAATACCATGCGGCCATCAATGAGCGCGTGTGTGCTTACGTCAAAGGCCGCTGGCCGGGGACGCTGCTTCAGATAAGCACGTGGGGCATGGATCTCTCTGACCCCGAGGCCTTGGCATACATACGACAGATGACTTCCTGCGCTGACGTGCTCAACGACTACAACAACTCAGCGGGCCGACGTGGTCGAGAGCACCGGCGCAGGCTCATAAGCTGTCTGAGTTGCGTGTACGGGACGGAACAGGGCTGGTGGCTGGATCCGCCACCATTCTGGGACCGGCTCAGGTGGTTCTTGCCTTTCAGCACGTGCAACGTGGCTTACTGGCAGGAGCTACTTGAGGATGGTGGCAATGCCATTGAACGGTACATCCTTCCGCTTGTAAACCCCGGTGCAGAGGTCGGTTTCATTTTCGATGGCCTAATGCTGCAGGACCTGCGCCAGGATGCGCTGCGGGTTCTGGGGAAGGCGCTGGAAGTGGTGTTTGAACCCAAGTCTGCTGGGGCGCTTGAGGTGCTGATCTCCATCTGGCAGGGCGTGCAGGATGCCTACCTGAAAGGGGCTCGCGAGGGCAAGGAGCCGCAGGCCATTGGGCTCAATAGGGTGCACTACTCGGGGGTGCTTCCTGCCAGGGGCCTTGCTGAGAGGCCAGAGTACTTGCTGCGCCTGAAGCCGGAGGCGCTTGGACGGTATATCAGCGCCCTTCTTGAGGCGCAGCAGTCCCTTACAAGGGTTCGCGGCCATTTGGGACGTCCCGACAAAGCGGTGCGGTTGGAGAGGGCGATAGGCCTTGCGCTGAGTGATGCCCTGGGTGTGAGGTCCCACAAAGC
>JAPWUW010000091.1 GCA_028275325.1 Anaerolineae bacterium
GGGCCAATGTCCTCGACACGAAGCCGCTGCCCGGGCTTCAGAGCGAGCTCGCCCAGGTACCGAAGCAGCGCCGGCTCCTCCTCAGGAACGCTCACGACCTCTCCTTCGCGCCCGGCCCCCAGCTCAGCAAGCGGCACGCCCTTGTCGGCTGGCAGCTCCCCCTCGGCGGTGGGGATATGGTGACCGTGTGGGCAGCTTTCTGGCGCTGCGAGGAAGCGCGCCAGCCGCTCCTCCACGAGGGCAGAAGTGACGTGCTCCAGCCGGCAAGCTTCTTCGTGAACCTGATCCCACGGGATCCCCAGGAAATCGGTCAGAAACCGCTCCCAAAGGCGATGACGGCGGACGACGCGCATTGCTTCGCCTCGGCCATGCTCCGTGAGCTGAACGCCACGGTAGGGCTCGTAGGAGACCAGCCCTCGCTCTGCCAGCCGTCGCACCATCTCGTTGGCCGAGGCAACAGAGACGCCAAGCCGCGCAGCCAAAGCCGGGATCGCAACGGGCTGGACGGCCCCGTTCAGCTTGAAAATCGCCTCGAGGTACTCCCCTGCACCCTCTGTAACTTGGTCAGGCATGGGTAATCTCTTTCTTTAGGGCAACCTGAACAAATTGTAGCAGCTGGGAGCGAGTTGATCAAAAAACAATTGGCCGCGGAAGGGCCTTCAACGCTGCACGTTGAACGCTGCCGTTTGGAGGTTAGCGCCCTCGGGCGCCCGCGGTCTGGGGGATGTTTCCGGAGGGAGCGGCAGTTCCAAGAGGCGATGGCAGGGGATAGCGACCCTGCCACCGCCTGCCGCTTTCTTGAGGCACGCCTAGCAGAAAAAGACGCGTGCGACCTCGTAGAGCTCCATGTCGACGGTGCGCGTGCCCTTGAGGGCTTGTTCCAGCGGCACGTCCACGATCTTGGAGCACTTCAGGGCTGGCATGTAGCCGAACTTGCCCTCGTGCACGAGCTCTGCGGCGCGCACGCCAAGCCTTAAGCCGAGCACGCGATCGAATGCCGAGGGCGAACCGCCGCGCTGCACATGGCCGAGCTGCATGGCTCGGGTTTCGAAACCCGTGGCTGCCTCGATCTGCTCAGCCAGCGTCTGGCCTACGGCTCGCTTGGCGAGGATAACGTGGCCAAAAGCATCCCGCTCTTCCACTTCCTTCATGCCCTGGATCTCTGCGCCCTCGGCCACCACGATCACCGAAAAGCGTTTGCCCGAGGCGTAGCGCTGCTTGAGGTGCGCGACGATCTCGTTCAGGTCAACGGGGCGTTCCGGGATGGCGATGTAGTCCGCGCCGCCAGCAAGGCCGCCGTAGACAGCCACCCAGCCGGCATGCCGCCCCATCACCTCGAGCACGAGAACACGGTGGTGAGATTCAGCAGTGGTGTGGAGCCGGTCGATGGCGTCTACGACCACCTCGACCGCCGTGTCGAACCCGATGCAGAATTCCGTCTCGCCAACGTCGTTGTCCATTGTCTTGGGCACGCCAACGCAGGGGACGCCTCGATCCCTGTAAAGGGCAAGAGCCACGCTAAGCGTGTCGTCTCCGCCGATGGCGACAATTGCGTCAAGCCCTAGCTTCTTAAAGTTCTCGACGCACTTGTCCATATCAGCGGTTTTCTTGAGCGGGTTGGTGCGGGAAGAGCCGAGGATCGTGCCGCCGACATGCAGGATGCCGCTCACCCGCTCGGGGGTGAGCTCAATTGCCTCAGCCTCGAGCAGCCCGCGCCAACCGTCCAGGATGCCCGTCACTTTGTAGCCGAACTGAAAGGCTCTGCGAGCCACACCGCGGATTGCTGGGTTCAGGCCAGGGACGTCGCCCCCGCCGGTAAGGACGCCGATATTCTTCATGTTCCCGACCTCCGGAAAAGTGTTAGCTTGAGCACATTGTCCGACAAGCGTCAAGCGCCGCACCAGCCTTGCCACTGCTGCCGAAAAGGCGCAGCTTCTGGCGCACGCGCTCTTTTGCCTCCTCCCTTGCCGGGCCAAGTAGCTTGCGAATGTCATGCTCCTGTGTGCTCTCAGCGCACTGGCCGCGCAGGCGGCTGCAGAAAGCAGCGCCTATAGCGGTGCTCACGTTGACCTTGCAGATGCCGTTCTCGATCGCGGCGCGGATCGCATCATCGGGCACGCCGGACGAACCGTGCAGGACAAGTGGCACCCCCGCCTTTAGGGCGCACTGGCGGATCCTTTCCTGGTCCAACTGCGCCTCTTGAGAGCGCATGCCGTGCACGGAGCCGACGGCGACAGCAAGCGAATCGCACCCCGTAAGGCGCACGAACTCTGCGGCCTTATCCGGGTCAGTCAGGGCCTGCTGGATGTCGGCTGCAGTGACGGCATCCCCAACGCGGAACACCTGGCCCAGCTCCGCCTCAACGGGGATGCCACAGGCGTGCGCTGCGCGCACGATGAGGGCTGTCGTGGCCACGTTTTCCTCGAACGGCTTGGCTGAGCCATCGTACATGAGCGAGGTGAAGCCCGCCTGCAGGCAGCGCATGTTGACCTCAAAGCCGCTGCCATGATCCAAGTGGAGCACCACAGGGACCGTAGCGTCTGCAGCACCGGCGCGCACTATTGCCGCCAGGTAGCGAAGCCCACCGTAACGCATCGCTCCCTCGCTGATCTGGATGATGACTGGTGCTGCTTCCGCTTCGGCTGCCTCGATGATAGCCTGTACTGTTTCCAAGTTCGTTGCATTGAACGCGCCGACGGCGTAGTGGTTGGCGCGTGCGTGTTCCAGAAGAGGCTTGCTTATGACGAGCGGCATCATCCACCCCCTTAGGGCATGAAAAAAGGCCCAGGCCAAACGCCGGCCCCAGCCGGCAAGTACAATAGCAATTGCTCGGGCTACGAGCAAGAACGGGCACGCGCATGGGCCAGGGGCTCAATGGCTGAGCTAGCTTTGCGGCGCTCAACTAGGGCACGAGGTAGAGCAGGCCTTGGTTGTCGCCTGAGCCTGCCCGCCAGATGAGCGGCAGGTGAGCGGCGAAGAGCTCGCCGGCGCGAGGCCCATAGGTCTGCCGTTCGAGCTGGCCCACGTAGACATAGCGGACACTGTAGCGGCGCAGGAGGGCTTGGGCCTCCTGCCAGCTTGCGGCGGTGTAGAGGCGGCGCACGTCCTCCTGGCGCTCGCGGACCATGGTGTAGTCCCGGCCCCACTGGACCTCGTGGAAATCCCAGCCAATCACGGTGGGCAGCCCCGTGTTTGAGCTGATGCGGCCATAAAAGGTGTAGGAGCCACCGGAGGCTTCCAGTGTGACAGGGGTATCGCCCACATTGCTGTTGAGCCAGCGCACGAGCGCGTGATCGACCGGGGAGCTGGCCTCCAGGTACTGGAGGCCATCCAGCGTCGGCCGGCGGCCAAAGCCCTCCAGTTTTGTCCAGGTAGCAAGCGGGACGTACACAAAGCCCATAGCCGCGGCGAAGGCGCATGCGCTCAGGGCCACAGTGCGGGGGCGGAAGGCTGTCACGTCGGAAAGAAAGGCCACGGCGGCTGGACTTGCCAGCGCGAGAAGGGCCCATGCCTGATAGTATAGCTTGAACACGGTGTTCATGCGGGTGCCGAAGTAATCGCGCAGGTACACGAATTCCACGACCCAGGTAAGCAGGAAAGCAATGCCGAGCATGCCGGTCGTGAAGTCGGCGGCAAGTGCGCGCTCCTCCACCTCGCCCTCTGCCGCTCCTGGCCGAGCGAGGAGGCCTGCAGCCAATGCTAGGAACCCTGCCATGAAGGCTATGGACCAGGGATCCTGTAGCCGCCCGAGAAGCAGCCGGGCAAGGACAGCAGCCCAGGAACCCTCCCTCAGGAGCAGCTGCGCCTCCTCAAGCCCCTGAAGCCGCTGCAGGGCAAGCCGCCCCCATGGCAACACGAGGGCAGTTGCAGCGGCAATGCCGAGGAAGGCGTAAGGCAGGACGACAAACCCCGCCCATAACTTCAGTGTCGCCGCCAGGCCTTTGCGGCCATCTGCCCGGTAGCGGCAGAGCAGGAAGAGGGACGCAGGCAGGAGGAAAGGCCCAAACATGACGACAAACTGCTGCAATTTCGTGCCGGCGAGGAAATGGGGCAGGACGCCAGCGGCCTGGGAGCGAAACGAGAGCAGGAACGGCGCGTAGGCAATAAGCCCTACGGCTGCGGTCAGGCCTGGGGCCAGAAGCAATCCCGCGCGGCCTGCGCGCTGGTGCTCGGCACCAATCCAGGTTGCGCCCAAGAAGAGCAAGATATAGACAGGCCAGTCCCACGTGTTCAGGAACAGGAGCCCGCCCAGAAGAAGGCCGGCGAGCGCAAGGAAGGGGGCATGCTCGGCGATGCCCTTGTGCGCTGGCCATGGCGCTGCCTTGCGCAGGCGCAAAGCCCACTCCAGGCACAGCGCCACGCACAGTATGCCGAAAGGCAAGGCAAGCACGTGCGGGTGCATGTCCCCGAGCAAGAAACTGAAAAAGGGGAACTCGTCTATCACCTCGATGGGCTGCCCCAGAGGGGAGCGGTCGTTGACCACCCGCGAGGCACGCCACCACCAGAGATACCGCTGTGGCAGCCAGCTTGCCCCGCCCGGCGGCTCAAGCAGATCCTTGATGTCCAACCAGCGCCAGAACCCTGCTGGCAAGAGGCCACGGGCGTGCAGCACCTCCAGGAAACCCTCTAGGTTGCCAACCAACGCAAGCCCCACGAGGCCAGCAAGGCCATAGGGCCAGGCAGCAATGGCCTCATCCGACCTGTTGCGGATGAGCGCCGCGAGCGCGGCTGCCACGGCAAAGGCCCCGCTGCAGGCCAGGGCAAAGAGCGTCGCCACCCCAAGGTTAAACGCCAGGGCTGGCGGGCTGCCCGCCAGCTGGCAGAGGGCGGCCACGATAAGGTAACCGAAGTAGTAGTAGCTGATGCTGTAACCAGCACACCATGGGTCCGGCGGGGGCAACTGGCCGCTGCGCACGATGGCGTTCAGAAAGGCGAACTCCATCGGCTTTTCCGTGCCGGCGATCTCCGGGTTGTAGGCACGGACAACCACCCAGAGCAGAAAGCACACCGCAGAGAGGGCTTCGCCCAGAAGCATGAGGCGCCTTTGCTGGGCCGCTCGCCACGGTCGGCTGCCAAGCGCTAGCCCAACTGCAGCCACGGCTACAAGGCACAGGAGAACTGCGGTTGGCCGCACAAGGAGAAACCCCCCGAGGCCGGCGACCCAGAGGAAGTACCCGGAAAGCAACATCGCAAGTGGCCGGGCCAGGAAAGGCGCCAGGGAGGGCACGCGCCGGAAGAGCCAGAAGGCGAGCGGCCACCCTGCTAGGCAGCAGAGCTCAAGAACGAGCAACCAGGCAAGAACCGCACGGAGTTCGACCATGTGTTGGGGAGAGCGGCAATGCTCAGCTGTGGCCGGACTGGGCAAGGGGAGCGAGCCACTTGCGCTTCTGCGACAGCTTGGTCGCCAGCGCAAGCAGCGCATCCGCATCCTCTGGGCAAGCGCACCAAGTGCTGAGGAAAAGCGGCTCCGGCTCAAGCTCCTCCAAAAGTATCGGCACCTCCCAGGACTCGCAGTGCAGCACAAGGCGCTTGCCCCTCGCCTGCACCCTTCGCAGGAGTGGGAGCCAAGCGCTCACAGGGGGAGCGCCGGCGCCAGGAACCCACTGGATGGCGCCAAGCCCTGGTAGGTCCAGCAGCAGGTCGAGGTGTCTTGCAGCGCCTGGACCGTCCAGGTGATACACATTGCGGGGCACCAGGCGCGTCTGCTCCTCAATGAAGGGCAGGAAGAAGCGCTCGAACATCTGCTCTGAGATCATGATGGAGAAATCAGTCTGGAGATCCGTTGCCGGCAGCTGGGACCAGAGACCCATCCAGTTCACATAACCAGGAACGTATTGGTGCACGATGCCATGGCAGGCCTCGAAGTAGCGGAACCATGCCTGATTGATCTCAGCAAGGGCGGGCGGGATCTGCTCAGGGTTTTCCAGCAGGTCGATGGCGAGCCTATCAGGGCCACGCAGGCGCGCAAGAATCTCTCCGGGCCCATTCAGGTCGGGGATAGCGACGCAGTACTTGCCAACGGCGCGCTTTGCCCCTTCCGCAAGGAGCCGCTGGGCTATCTGCCACCAGCGATTCTCGGGGTCGAAGCGGAGGGGAGGGCGGGTGGCCCAGTCCTCGATAATTGGCTCCGACCAGACGGTTCTCGTGTCCACAAAGCGGCCTGGTGCGCCGAGGAAGAGAGCAAGGATTGCCACCATGCCCGTGCGCACAGGCACGATGCATGGGAAGGCATCCCCGCAGTAGTAGGTGGCGGCAACGCGCTCCTCCTCCCGCGCGAGGACGGTATCCGGGTCGGTCCAGTACCGCTGCAGTTCATCCTCACTTGCAATCACTGGTTCTGGCAGGCTCTTGCGGGGAGCCTGGATTGCGATGAGGACACGATCGAGCATCTCGCCTTGCCACCAAGCCTCGTAGCGGCTCTGGATTTCCTGCCACCTGCTTCCCTCTAGGCCTTGCAGTCCTTCACCCATATGGCCTGCTCCAGTGCGTGATCTGCACGGACGGGCACTTGCTGCCGCTGAGCCAAGCGGTCAAGCGGCCCGAACGACCCCAAAGGGGCCTGGCTACCTTGTAGCAGCCAGGGCGGGCGGGGTCGCTCTGAACTGGCTGAAAGCCCGGTCCGTCCAGCGGCTCATTGTGCCGGGTTGGCCGTTGCTTGGCAAGCGGCGCGAAGTGGCAGGGTGGCAGTTCTGAAAGTAACATGTTTGCCGCTGCCACTGGGCAGCGGCGAGTGCCTGTAAGACAGGAGGTGTTGCTATGCCGAGCTTGAGAGATCTGGCCGCGTTGGGGCAGGCTGCCTGGGTCGATTACATCAGTCGGCCTTTCATCCGCTCGGGCGAGCTGGAGCGGCTCATTCGGCTTGGGGTGAGCGGCTTGACTTCCAACCCAACTATCTTTGAGCGCGCCATTGTCGGCAGCAGCGATTACGACGAGCAACTTCTGCCATTGGCAAGAGCTGGCAAGGGTGTCCTGGAGATTTACGAGGAACTGGCTGTCGCGGATATCCGTGCAGCTGCTGACCTCCTCTTGCCGGTGCATAAAGAATCGGGTGGGAGGGATGGGTTCGTCAGCCTGGAGGTGAGCCCGGAGCTTGCCCACGATACTGCCGGCACTGTGGCCGAAGTGCGCCGGCTGTTTGCACTTGTGGCGCGGCCGAACCTCATGATCAAGGTTCCGGCTACGGACGCGGGGGTCCCGGCGATCGAGCAGTTGATCGGGGAGGGAATCAACATCAACGTCACGCTCATCTTCTCTGTGGAGCAGTACGAGGCAGTGGCTCTGGCCTACATGGCCGGGCTTGAGAAGCTGGCAGCTGCTGGTGGTCGGCTTGGTTCTGTTTCCTCTGTGGCTTCCTTCTTTGTCAGCCGGCTGGACACAGCGATTGATCCGAAGCTTGAGGCAGCTGGGCGAGTCGACCTGCTTGGCAAGGCGGCGATTGCCAATTGCAAGGTGGCCTACAGGCGCTTCCGCGAGCTGCTGGCCGGGGAGAGGTGGCGCGCACTGGCAGCTGAAGGAGCGAGGGTCCAAAGGCTGCTTTGGGGCAGCACCAGCACCAAGAACCCTCGCTACCCCGACACGTATTACGTGGATAACCTGATTGGGCCCGACACGGTTAACACCATGCCGCCAGCGACGCTTGCAGCCTACTTGGACCACGGCTGTCTGGAGCCACGCGTCCTCCAGGGCGTGGACGAGGCCGCACGGCAGCTGGAGGAGATCGGCTCCTTGGGCATAGACGTGGCGGCTGAGACGCGCAAGCTCCTTGCGGATGGCGTTGCTGCCTTTGCGGCATCGTTCCGCAGCCTGCTGGACGCAATCGAGCGGCGGCGGCAACTTGCCATCTCGCCTGCCAGCGGTTGAGCGGCGCGCTACGATGCAGCCGCGCTACACAGAGAGCACTGGCACCGTTCCTGACCCGGAGGAGTACCACACCTACCGCCTACGCAGTTTCCCCACCCCCTTCGGGAGTGTCACAATTTATACCAAGCCTGGCATATTCAGCTGGGATCGGCTGCACCCGGCTTCTGCTCTGCTCTTGCGCAGCCTGGACCTCAGGGCTCTGCCAGAAGGGGCAAGCGTGCTTGACCTGGGGTGCGGCAACGGCGTGCTTGGCTTTGCATTGCTGAGGGCTTGCCCCGGCATAGAACTGCACCTTGCGGATGCGAGCTATGCTGCCTGGATGTCGGTGAAGCTGACCAGCCAGAGGCTGGGGTACCCCGCTGCCGCCTGGTACAGCGACGTTACGGCAGCCTTGCCTGCCTCTCTGAGCTTCGACATGGTTGTTTCCCACCTGCCGCGTGAGCGCCTTGTGGCGCAGCAGTTCCTATGCGAGGCCTGGGAGCGGCTCAGGCGCGGGGGCTGGCTGTACATCACGGGGGCAAACGAAGCGGGGATCCGCACGCACATTCAGGTGCTCGCAAGGTGGGTCGGCAACGTGGAAGTGGTTGCTGTGGGGTCGGGCTGCCGCGTTGCAAGGGCGCAGAAGGGGCAAGCATGTGAGCTGCCGGCCTCCGATTATCACGACTGGCGAACCCTTTCCTGCGAGGTTGGCGGGCACACGTATAAGTGCTGCACCAAGCCAGGGTTATTCTCGTGGGAACACCTGGATGCCGGAACGCAGCGCCTGCTCGAGCAGCAGCGCATCCGCGCGGGCGAGCGCGTGCTGGACCTGGGCAGCGGGACAGGGATTGTCGGACTTGTGGCCGCGCTGCAGGCAGAGCGTGTGAGCGTCTATATGGTGGACGACCATGTGGCTGCGGTTGAGGCTTCCCGCAGGACAGCGCTTCTCAACGGGCTGGAGCGGGCCTGGTCCTTGCCGAGCGACGTCGGCAGCGCCCTCATCGGCGAGCAGTTCGACGTGATCACCACAAACCCGCCTTTCCACCGCGGTGTAGGGGTGGAGCTTGACGTGGCCAACCAGTTTCTGCTGGATGCGCGCGACCTGCTGCAGGCCAAGGGGCGGCTGTACGTCGTCTGCAATGCTTTCATCCCGCACGAAAGGACAATGCAGCTGCTGTTTCGGCGTGTGGAAGTGCTCTACAACGACAACCGCTATAAAGTGATCCTCGGCGAGCGGCCAGTGGGCCGACGCAAAGACCGGCAGAAGCCGCCAATAGTCGTGGGTTAGGCAAAGCAGGATGCGGGGCATGCCCGGCCAAGCTGGCCCTCGGCCGGGCACGCGTGTGCTATCAGCGGAACTGTGGCAAGTGGGCCGCATGGGCGGCCAGCAGTTCATCCAGGAGCTTTGAGGCTTCGGCAGGCGTCAACATAGCAGCAAGGACGGGGTCGGCCAGGAAGGCAAGCTCGGCATCGTGTCGAGAGCCGGAAAGGGCCGCTTTGGCTGTGAGCTCCTGAGCTGTGATGTGGCTGCGCAGCACAGCTGCCCATGGCTCCGGCAGCGGCCCCACGCTCACGGGGTTGATGCCGTAGCTATTGACTACGGCCGTCACCTCCACGATCGCGTCATGGGGGAGGTTGGGGATCGCGCCCTGGTTAGGGAGGTTGACGACGTGAAGCGCATTGCGGTTCTCGATGATGGCTTCCATGATCTCAACCACTTCGATTGCCTCTGCCTCTGGCAGAACGTCCAGGCTGGCTGGCTC
>JAPWUW010000092.1 GCA_028275325.1 Anaerolineae bacterium
CCAACCCAGAGCGCGTCAAGCGGCAGCTTGCGGAGATAGGTCTAACCCCTGATGACTGGGGCGGCAGCACGCTGGTGGTGCCAGTCTCGGCTTTGCGCAAGCAGGGCATCGAGGAGCTTCTGGCGGCAATACTGCTCGTGGAGGAAGAAATCCGGTGCCGGGCCAACCCCGACGCGCCAGCAGCGGGCACGGTGATCGAATCGTACCTGGATCGCTCCCGAGGCCCGCTAGCTACGCTCCTTGTCCAGAATGGAACACTGCACCTTGGCGATGTTGCGGTTGCTGGCACCACGTGGGGCCGCATTCGCGCCATGTTCGACGAAAACGGGCGTGCATTGCGTGCTGCGCCACCCTCAACACCAGTGCAGGTGATGGGGCTTGAGGATATTCCGCCGGCAGGCACGATTTTCCGCGTGGTGCCAGATGAGAGGACTGCCAAAGAGATTGTCGCCAGCCGGCAGCAGTCGAGTGGTGAGGTGCTTGGCTCACGGCGCACTGTGAGTCTCGAGGAGCTTCTGGCGAGGCTTCAGAGCGGGGAGTCGAAGGAGCTGAATGTAATCGTGAAGACCGACTACTATGGAAGCATAGAGCCCGTTGTTTCCTCGCTTGAGCGTCTGCAGGATGAAGAGAGGCGCCTTAACATTTTGCATGCTGCTCCGGGGAACGTGACTGAATCCGACGTGAACCTTGCGCTTGCCAGCGAGGGCCTCATCATTGGCTTCAACGTCTCGGTGGAGCCAGCTGCGCGGCGCCTCGCTGAGGTGGAGGGAGTCGAGATTCGCCTCTACAACATCATCTACGAGCTAATTGAGGACGTTGAAAAGCTCTTGAGCGGCATGGGCGAGCCGCAGTATGAGCAGGTGGACGTGGGAGAGGCAGAAGTGCGTCAAGTCTTTAACCTGCGCACAGGCAGAGTGGCAGGGTGCTATGTTACCTCTGGCCGGCTCTTGCGCAATGGCAAAGTACGAGTTGTGCGCTCTGGGCAGGTCATCTGGGATGGTGAAGTGGCATCCTTGCGCCGCTACACGGAGGACGTGCGGGAGGTGCGCGAGGGTTTTGAGTGCGGTATAGCCCTCGCGGGTTTCGACGCCTTCGAGATAGGTGATAAGCTCGTGTGCTATGAGGTGCGTCGCAAACGCTAGGGTCGCCAGGCAAATGACGGGGCAGGAACCAGAGGAAGCTTACACAATTCGCCAGCGGCGTGTCGCGGAGCTGGTGGCTCAAGAGATAAGCCTTGTCCTTCAGCAGCGGGCGCAGGACCCGCGGCTAAGCTCCGTCGTGGTTACCGCTGTGCGCATATCACGGGATTTGCGCCTTGCTACAGTTTATTTTGGCACGGCGGTGCCTGAGGAGCGAATGACGGCGTTGGAGGCGCTGCAGCATTGCACTTCCTTCATCCGTCGGGAGCTGGCAGGGCGGCTTCCTTTGCGGTTCGTGCCGGAGCTGCGGTTCCGCCTGGACGATACCTACGACCGAGCGCAGAGAATAGAGAGGTTGCTGGCTGAGGTGAAGGGTGAGCGAGCTGGCAAGGATGTTGACAGCGCTGCGCCGCACGCGCAGGGCGCTGGTGACAACGCACAAGCATCCTGATGTCGATGGCATCAGCTCCGCGCTTGCGCTCGGATGGGGCTTGAAGAGATTTGGGGCAGAGGTGCAAGTGGTGTCCCCTGGCGGGGTTCCGCACGAGGCAGCCTTCTTGCCCGGTGTGGAATCGCTGGTGCCAAGCCCCAGCGGCCGTTTCGATACTGCCATTTTCGTGGATTGCCCCAGCATGGAGCGTGCTGGTTTGGAGCCGGGTGCGGTGGCTGGGGCGATCAGGCTCAACATAGACCATCACGAGACCAACGCCCTTTATGGCGACGTCAATTACGTTCGCCCGTCGATGGCGGCAAGCGCTCAGCTTGTGCTGCGTCTGCTCATGGCGCTAGGCCTTGCAGTGAACCCACAGGTCGCAACTTGGCTGCTGGCCGGGCTGTACGGCGATACTCAGGGGCTGCGCACTGCCTCGACCGACTTGCGAGCGCTGCGAGATGCGACCGCCCTCGTTGAGGCGGGGGCGGATGCGGCCGTCGTGGCAAGGGGCATATTTGGCAGCCTGCTGCATGGCCAACTCAGGCTCTGGGGCAGAGTGCTCGCTGGCGTTGAGGAGTGCAACGGCATCACTTGGGCCACAATCGACCGAGCTGCGTGGGCTGAAGCTGGGGTGCCGGAGGGGGAAGACGGTGGTCTGGCGAATTTCCTGCTCGGCACACAGGGCACAGCTGTAGCAGCACTCTTTCAGGAAAGCAGCGATGGCAGAGTCCGGGTAAGCTTGCGCAGCAACCCAGGGGTAGATGTCGCAGCTGTGGCGGCACGCTTCGGTGGTGGTGGGCACCGACAGGCAGCCGGCTGCACGCTGGAGATGTCACTGGAAGAAGCCAGGGGGGCCGTGATTGCGAGCCTCAAGCGGGCCTTGCACGAGAGCCGTAGAGGGGTTACTGCTGGTTGATAAACCAAAAGGGTGCACATCGCATGACGTTGTAGCCGCCATACGGCGGGCTGCACCGACTTCCAAGGCTGGTCATGCGGGAACTCTGGACCCGCTGGCTACAGGGTTGCTGCTGGTATGCCTCGGGCGGGCAACTCGGCTCATGCGGTATCTGGTGGGGCACGACAAAGAGTACTGCGTGGTCGCCCGGCTGGGAGCTGAATCCGAGACGTATGACGCAGAGGGCTGGCTGGCGCCTCGGCGGGATGCTCCATTGCCGGATGACTTAGCACTCGGGGAAGCGATTGCGGCAATGGTCGGGGTACATGAGCAGGTTCCGCCGCGCTTTTCTGCAGCCAAGGTGCGCGGGAGGCCACTCTACGAGTATGCGCGCACCGGGCGCAGCGTGCCTCGTCAGCCCAGGGCAAAGGTGGTGACGGTGTACAACGCGTCCTGGACAAGGTTGGCGCCAGATGCAGTGGGCATACGTCTCACTTGCTCTGCTGGCACTTACGTCAGGGTGCTTGTGCACGAGCTCGGCCAGCGCCTCGGTTGCGGGGCCTACGTGGCAGAACTGCGACGACTGCGCAGCGGGCCGTTTTCCGTGGGTGAGGCTTTGCCGCTAGAAGAGTGGGTGGCAAAGCTGCGAGCAGGGGATTTCTCCGCTGTGCTGCCGTTGCGGGAGGCTCTGCGCGGCATGCCTGCCTTTCAGGTTTCCGAGGAAGAGGTAGCGGGGTTGCAGCACGGCCGGCCTTTGGTGGGGCGCTTGCCCGGGGGCGCTGTTGGCGAACCGCATGCCGTTCTGGGGCCAGATGGAGAACTTGTGGCTGTGGTCAAATACCGAGATGAAGATAAAGCCTGGTACCCAGAGGTTGTGCTGTCAACTGCATTCGAGGGTTAGAGAGTGGGGCAACTGCAGCGTTGGTCTGGAGAGAAGGTCGAGGTAGCTGCTGGGTGCGTGCTGAGCATTGGTGTCTTTGAAGCAATGCATCTTGGGCACCAGGCTTTGCTGCGCGTGGTTGTCGAACGCGCTCGAGAACTCGGCCTGGTTGCAGCTGCCATTACGTTCCATCCTGCGCCTGAGTGTGTGCTGACTGGCCAGGAGACGCAGTATGTGTTGCTGCCAGAAGAGCGCGCTGAGATCATGTGGGCTCTGGGAATAGAGCTGGTTGTCCTCTTCGAGTTCGGGCGGACTGCCGCTTCCATGCCATACGTGGAGTTCCTCGAGCGCTTGGCGTTTGCCATGCACCCTGTGGAAATCTGGGCCGGGCCCGACTTCGCTATCGGCAAGGATCGAGAGGGCACGAGGGAGACGGCGGGGCCTGCGGCGCGCAGGTTTGGCATGCGCCTCGAGGTGCTGCAGCCCACCGTGGTTGATGGTCGGATTGTAAGCAGTAGCCTTGTGAAAGCGCTGCTGCGCTCGGGCCATGTGCGAGAGGCAGCCAAGCTCTTGGGCAGGCTCTTCAGCGTGCGGGGCAATGTGGTGGCTGGTGCAGGGCGTGGCCGCAAGCTGGGTTTCCCGACGGCCAACGTTGCAGTGCCGGCTGCCAAACTACTGCCGGCTGATGGCGTTTACTGTGTGCAGGTGCGGCACCGCGGCCAGCTTTACCTGGGCGTGGCGAATGTGGGGGTTGCACCAACATTTGGTGGCAAGGAGCGGCGTTTGGAGGTGCACCTCCTGGATTGGGATGGCGACCTTTATGGTGCGCCGTTAGAAGTCAGCTTCGTCGATTGGCTTCGGGCTGAGAGGCATTTCGAGACAGCGCAGGAGCTGGCAAGGCAGTTGGAGCTTGACGTCGCTGCGGCCCGTACAATGTGTGCGGCGCAAGTGGCTGAGGTGAACCTTGCGGGGCTATGAGGAGTTGCAACACACTGCCGATGTAGCTTTGCGGGTATGGGGCAGGACCCTCCCCGAGCTATTTGTGGCGGCGGCGGAGGGTATGTTTGCGCTTATGGGGGCTCCGGAAAGACTCGACAGCGAAAGGGAACTCGAGCTTGAGGCGGAGGATCTCGAGGCTCTGCTGGTTGATTGGCTGAATGAGCTCATATACCTGCGTGACCGATACCAGGAGCTCTACAGCAGCTTCGATGTGCAGGTGTGGCCTAGCTGGCGCCTGCATGGCGTCGCAAGAGGAGGAAAAGCCAAGCCGCAGGGAGCTCTCATAAAGGCCGCGACCTACCATGGCTTGGCGATTGGGCGTCTCGAAGAGGGAGAAGGGTTTGTGGCTGAGATCGTGTTCGACACTTAGAGCGGCAAGGGAGAGAAGAGAGGTATGGCGTTTGATTTGGGAGTGTTGAGAAAGCTGGATGAGTACTTGTTTGAGATACCAGCAAGCTACAATGCTGGCATGCGCGTGCCCGCGCGCATCTACGCGGATCGCGAGATCCTGGAGATGGCTGCGCGAGATCGCTCGCTGGAGCAGCTGGCGAACGTGGCCTGGCTGCCGGGAATTGTCGGGTTTGCCCTCGCCCTGCCGGACATCCACGAAGGGTATGGGTTTCCCATTGGAGGGGTAGCGGCGACGGATATGAAACAAGGGGTTATATCCCCAGGCGGTGTGGGCTACGACATAAACTGTGGCGTTCGGCTGCTGGCAACGAACATCGATGCCGCGCAGGCCCGGCCGTTCTTGCAAGCTCTTGTCGACGCAGCGGCCGATGCCATACCCGCGGGCGTCGGCCGGGGTGGCGATGTTCGCCTGCGGCGGGAGCGGCTAGATGATGCCCTTGAAGGGGGAGCGGAGTGGGCTGTACAGGCCGGGTTCGGGCGGCGAGAGGACACGGAACACTGCGAGGAAAACGGGCGGATGCCATGGGCCAGGGCAGGGGCCGTGAGCAGCCGGGCCAAAGAGCGCGGGGGAGATCAGCTCGGCACGCTGGGGGCTGGGAATCATTTCATTGAGATCGACGAGGTCCTGGAGATATACGATGAGGAGGCTGCGAACGCCTACGGTTTGCGCAAAGGGCAACTGGTAGCGCAGATACACAGTGGCTCGCGGGGGCTTGGCCACCAGGTGTGTACGGACTACGTCCAGCGCTTCCAATCGGTTGTAAAGCGAGAGGGCTACAGGCTCCCAGATCGGGAACTTGTCTGCGCACCCTTGGCTTCCCAAGAGGGACAGGATTACCTGGCTGCCATGTCTGCAGCTGCGAACTTCGCCTGGGCCAATCGCCAGGTGATGACGGAGTTCATGCGCCGGGGCTTCGAGAAGGTTGGAGCTGCGCGCGGACTGCGAATAGAGCTATTCGTCGTCTACGATGTGGCACACAACGTTGCCAAGGTTGAGCGCCATACGGTGAACGGCAGGAGCTTGGAGCTATGTGTGCACCGTAAGGGGGCGACGCGCGCCTTCCCGCCTGGGCATAGCGCCATCCCTGCTGCCTACCGTGCCGTGGGCCAGCCTGTACTGGTGCCCGGCGATATGGGGACGGGATCGTACGTGTTGCGCGCTACCGAGAAGGCCATGCGTGAGGCGTTTGGTTCCTGTTGCCACGGGGCAGGCCGCGCGCTGAGCCGTGCTGGAGCCAGGCGCGAAATGACCGCGGAGGAAGTTCGAGCTACGCTTGCGGAGCAGGGCATTGCTGTGAGGGCCGGCAGCGCCAAGGGCTTGATCGAGGAAGCGCCAGGTGCCTACAAGGATATCCATCACGTCGTCGAAGTCGTGCACGGCGCCGGGATTGCCACCAAAGTCGCATACCTGCGGCCACTTGGCGTTGTGAAGGGCTGAGCTTGGGGTGACGCAAAGGGCAAGGGGGTGCAGGGAGCTCTGGCTCCTTGCACCCCCTTCTTGTCACTTAGTGCGGACAAGCCAATCGCCTGCTGCCCACCCCTCTGTGCCCGCATCGTCGCGGATCTGGTACCACTGGTACCCATCTGCCTCCGTTGGGCCAGCGAGGATTTGCACCGTGGTGCCTTCGGGCATAACCTTGAGCGTTGGCTGGTTCAAGCCCGGGCCGCTGCGCAGCCGTAGGCCGCGTCCGGCGGTTCCAGAGACCTGGGCCTGTACCCCTGGAAAAAGGCCTTGTTCCGGTGTCGGGGTGGCAGTTGGCTCCTCTGTGGGTTGGAGCGAGGCGGTTGCGCTTGGGAATTCAGCCATAGTAGCTGTGGTCGGCGCTGGGGCAGTGGCTTGTGCTGGAGCTGCTTGCGAAGCGCTCTGGACCACAGTCGGCACTACCGTCCGCTTGGCCGGCACCAGGGTTGGAGGAGGCACTGTTGGCAGGTGAGTGGCTGTAGGGGCCACGGCAGCAGCTGGCCGCCGCGAGCGCACAAGGAGCACCCCCACAATGAGGACTGCGACAAGCAGGATAATGGGAATGGCAGCGATAACCAAAGCTTGGATGTTTGTGCCTTCACCTCGCAAAGAACGCAGAGCTTGCCGCCTCTCAGCAGTTTCTTTTTCCCGGTTCCTTTCTTCCATTGTACCTACCTCTTGACTTTGGTGGGCCGAAGGGTGCAGCAGGTTGCCTGCCGCTATTTCACATGCTGAAGAGCTAAACTGCAAGTTCAGTGCCGGCACATCGCCGGGGTCCCTGACCATTGGGAGGTATTTGCAGGGATGAGGGTAGCTATCATTGGCGGCGGCCTGACTGGCTTAAGCGCTGCTCTGGCCTTGGCAGAAGGGGGAGCGGAAGTTGTTCTTTTTGAGCGGGACCGCACTTTGGGGGGCCTTGCAGGCTCGTTCCTAGTGGGTGAGGCTCAGCTCGAGCGCTTCTACCATCACATTTTCACCAGTGATCTGGCCATCCAAGAGCTCATAGCCCGCTTCGGGCTGAGCTCCAGGCTGGTCTGGGTGCCCACCACGACCTCTTACTATGCGGGCCGGATCTACCGGCTGGCGACGCCCCTTGATGTGCTGCGCTTCTCGCCGTTGCCGTTTCACGACCGCATCAGGCTTGGGCTGCTGGCGGTGCAGGCCCGCTTTGTCCGCACCTGGGAGCAACTGGAGGATCGCACGGCCCGCGATTGGGTGGTGAGCTTGGCTGGGGAGCGTGTCTATCGCCAGGTCTGGGAGCCGCTGCTGCGCGGCAAGTTCGGGCCATACGCTGATGAAATCTCCGCCGTGTGGATGTGGAACAAGGTGAAGCTGCGAGGGAGCTCTCGCGGCCGCACAATGCGAGAAGTGCTTGGCTATCTGGAGGGCGGCTTCGGGCAGCTCGTGGATTGTATGGAGCAGCGCCTGCAGGAGCTCGGTGCGGATGTACGGCCGGGGCAGCCTGCGCAAGAGATTCTCCGCCATGGGAGCGGCTTCCTGGTTCGCAGCGGCGAGGCGAGCGAACGGTTCGACCAGGTGCTGGTAACGACTGCCCCAGCGATCCTCTTGGAACTCGCCCCTTGGTTGCCGGAGGACTACGCTCAGCAGCTGAGGAGCATCGAGTATCTGGCGAACGTGTGCGCCGTGCTCAGCCTGAGTCGCCGCTTAAGCAATGTGTATTGGCTCAACATAAGCGACAACTCGGTCCCCTTCGTAGGGCTTGTGGAGCACACTAACATACAGGAACCTGAGCGGTATGGAGGGCGGCACCTCGTGTACCTGACCCGTTACTGTCAGCCCCATGATCGGTTCTACGCCCTCAGCGACGAGGAGCTGGTGGGGGAGTATTTGCCGCACTTGCAAAAGCTCTTCCCTGAGTTTCGGCCAGAATGGGTAGTGGAAAGCTTCGTGTGGCGAGAGCGGTACACTCAGCCTGTTATCAGGCGCAATTACAGCAGGGTCAAGCCGTCATTGCAAACTCCCGTCCCGAAGCTTTGGCTTTGCTGCATGGCTCAGGTCTACCCGGAGGACCGGGGGATGAACTATGCGGTAGTGTATGGCCAGAGGGTTGCCCGAGAGATGCTGGCAGATGGGAGGTGATGAGCAGAGATGTCGTTCACGGTGGTGCTGACTGTAGCCGAAAGCAAACGCCTCATAGCCAAGGGCATCGTTGCAAGCGACTTTTTCCGGCAGGCGCGCGAGCGCGGGCGCATTCTGATCATCAAGGGCACCACAAACGCCTACATTGTCGAGGAAATCCTCGGCCGGAAGATAGACAAGATAGCGTTTGCGCGTGGCCTAACGCTTCCGTTCGGCAAGGTGCGGCGAGAGCCAAAGGGTGCTGTTCTCGGGGATGTCCTGCTTGACCATGGCACGGTCCGGACCGATTTGGCCATAGAAGATGCGGTCGAACGGCTTGAGCGGGGAGATCTCATCCTGAAGGGGGCAAATGCGCTGAACTACGAGCGGGGATTGGCTGGTGTGCTGATCGGAGATGCGCGCAGCGGAACAGTTGGTTTGGCCCTGCGCAAGGCAGTGGGTTCCCATGTGCGCCTGGTTGTACCAGTGGGCCTGGAGAAGCAGGTGGGGATGGACATCTTGGCGGCAGCCAGGCTGATGAGTGAGCCGGAACACAAGGGCGAGGCACTGATGCCTCTGTGGGGCACTATATTCACGGAAATAGAGGCGCTTGCTGCCCTGAGCGGTGCTAGGGCTTTTCATGTGGGGGCTGGCGGAGTTGGCGGGGCCGAAGGAGGCATCCGGTTGCTGGTTGACGGTACCGAAGAGCAGCTTGCGCGGGCGCGGGCTGCCTTGGAGGGGGTTCTGGGAGAACCCCCCTTGGAGTGATCATCGCGGAGGAGGGCAAAGAGTGGGGCGTTTTGTTCGCCTGGCACGGGAGTGCCCGAGGGTATTGCCTGGTGGCGCCACAAGGCGGCTTCTGGCGGGCGAGAAGATGATGCTTGTTCTCATGGAGCTCCCGCCTGATGCTCCAGTGCAGATGCATTCCCACTCACACGAGCAGATAGGGTTTGTGCTGCAGGGGCGGGTTCGGTTTCAGGTCGCCGGCGAGGTGGCAGAACTTGAGCCTGGCGACGCGTACTGGGTCGCGAGTGGGGAGCAGCATGGGGCTCAGGTTGTTGGCTCTGAGCCTGCCCGGCTTGTGGAGGCCTTCCACCCTATTCGGGAAGACTTCCTCGAGTAGGAATGGTAGCGGCGCCCGCCTCCGCAGCGAGCGCCGCTATCCGAATGCCGGTCACCCTTTTTGGCTGCCTAGCCTAGGGGCGGTGGCGGCGCAGCCATCGTGCGGTGAAGGCTGTTGCCACAAGGCCCAGGCCCAGCAAGGGCTGAACGAACTCGCCGAAGCCAGTATCCGGCAGT
>JAPWUW010000093.1 GCA_028275325.1 Anaerolineae bacterium
CCATGACCTCGGGCATCATCAGGCGCACGCCCAGGAAGGGCTTCGGAACCAGGAAAAAGGGCAGGGAAGCCAGCGCAAAGGCAACCCCAGCTTCTGGCCAGAGCACACATCCTGTGGCGAGCAGAACACTTGCTGCCACGCTTTCAGGAGCTCCGGAGAGCAGCCAAAAGGCTGCACCTGTGGCAGCGACAGCAAGGAGCCCAGCCCAAGGAGGCAGGCTGCTTGCCTCGCTCAGGATAGCGGAAGCTTTCGGTCGCAAACGGCCGACAAGCGGCACGATGGCAATCGCCAAGCCGGCGAAGGCAAGAGCCACCGCCAAGAGGGTGAGCCCCAAGCGGCTTATCACCCCAGCCGGGCGCACGCCATGGACGACCCAGCCGACCAGCGGCCATTGGCCCCAGCCGCCGTCTACCTCCACTTCCACTACATGTATCCCCAGGGGCAGATCCGCTGCCACCGTCACTGAACGCTCCCTGCCCAGTGGGTCGTACAGCACGAGGTACGAGCGGCCATCTTCGCATGGGAGCGAGGGCGATGCAACACCATCCACGCGGATGAACCAGACTGCCCAGTAAGGACCCGGGCGCAGCAGAAGGTCAAGCCCGGTGCCCCAGAACCTCACTTCCAGCCTGTCCCCTGCTGCGCTCGGGTCAGCCCCCCACGAATTCACGCGCCATCTGCCCTTGTAAGTGGCTCCGGCAGCATTAGGACGGTGAAAGCCGACGCCCATGGAAGGTGCGCGCCGAAAAGAGTCGATCACAGCTTCGCCGAGCGAGGTGAGCAGCCCACTCGGCAAGCGTAACGCGAAGCCGGCCGCCGGATCGGTGGGGTCTGGTGGAGGATAGAGGCGTGCCCAAAGGAGCGGGCCCAACCATGGCCAATAGCTACGCGCCAGCGTTATGGCTTGAAGGACGCGCTCGCCTTGCACCGCTGGGGACGCGCTTCCCCAGGGGGCTGGCGGCCCGGCCCAATCCGGTGGCAGGCTGTTCCAGCCAAACTCAACAGCCCAGATTTGCCGATCCCTCAGGCCGCACTCTTCGGCCACCCGGTGAAGCTCGGCCAAACGACCGAAATGCAGCCCGGGGCCACCCAGGTGCACACCCTGATCGAACCCATAAGCTTTGGCACCGACAATGTCCACCAGGCCACAAGCTCCAGAGTGGCAGAGAGCACGCAGAAACTCTAGCTCGTTCAGGTTCAGAGGGCCAGGCTCCAGATTGGGGGCCAGCGCTGCAGAGAGGACAAAGGCTTGGCCGTCCGGGTCCGCTGCTTTTATGGCGAGCGCAGCCTCGCGCAGCAGTCGCCCGTAAGCGGTAGGGTCCACCCATTGGTCGCCCCAAAACGGGTAGATGTTTGGCTGATCCCAGATCTGGTAATAACGTATCTGGCTGCCATAGCGGCGAGCAAACGCCTGCGCGAAGGCCCCGAAAGCACTATAATCCTCAGGCGGTGACCACTCAGCGTGCTCTTGACCACGCGGGCGGGCCCATGAAGGCGTCTGCCCAAGCACTGCTATGAGCTCCAGGTCATGGCGGCGGCAGGCATCCACGGCAGCATCCGCAGCAGCCCACGAAAAGCCCCCCGGCTGCGGCTCAAGAAGCGCCCAGGAGAAAAGCTGCCGAACCCACCTGAGCCCGCTTGTCTGGGCCCAAGCAGCAGCTTCTTCCACCTGCTCAGGCGACATGGACAAAAAATCGACATTGACCCCTAGGCCTGGCTCCACCCAGTGCCTCACAGCAGTCTCAACCTCTGGCCGCCATGGCTCTTCAGCAACCCTTAGCCTGCCCAGCCCGATTGCGCCAACGAGCAGGCCCATAGCGACAAGCAAGGCCGAGAATGCTCTGCGGGTGGCGCCCATTACGGAGCCCAGCGGACGTAAAGAGCGTTGGGCGCAGCCGTGAGCTCCCGGACGTGTCTCGTGCTGAGGTCGCAGATGTAAAGCTGTCCAGAACTGAGAACAGCCACTTGTTCACCGTCTGGCGACCATGCGAAATCCTGAATGGGCACGGCTTGCCCTGCTGCTTGGGGGAATAATTGGGTCAGCCCGCTGCCATCGGCATCCATGACCCAAAGCTGCCCTACGCCTTCGGCGGAGCGATGCGGGTCTGCGGCGCGCAAGAAAGCTATCTGCAGCCGAGCGTTGAGAACGGCAGGCGCATATCGCGGCTGACTGAACATGCCGGCACCCTCATGCAGGAGGGACTTCTTTCGGCCAACAAGGTCCAAGGCCACTAGGTCGAACTGAGAGCCCTCGCTCGGAAGTTCGTCGTTCGGCAGGGGCAGCACAACGACAGTGCCAGCGGGATGGACGGCGAAACGGGGCACCCAGGCCCAGTCTCCGGCAGTGCGAACAGCTCCCCACTGCAGGACAACCTCTTCGGCACCGTCCAGTCGCACGAGCCGAAGCGCCTGGGTGTCTGCAATAGCGATTGTCTGCCCATCCGGCAACCACGCCAGCTGCAGGCCCCACCAACAGTACGGCGCCATGCACGACGGCGCCCGGAGCACTGTGATCTCTCCATCCAGGCGCACAAGCACTACGTCGTTCAGGGCACGCCAACCTGGCGCACCAGCAGTCGGCTCCGCCCGTGAGCAGGCCACAGCATCTGAATCGGGGGACCAGGCCGCGGCTAGCACACCTTCGACCGGCAGCTTGATGGGCTTGGCATCCACAATGTCCAGCTCCAGGGCCCAGAGCGTGTTGAGAGGCTCTAGCTCTCCTTCCCGCGCGGTTGCCCGCGTGTAAAGGAGCCAGCGACCATCCGGGGAGATCTCGAACACCCGCCCATCCAAATCCCCTTCGCCAGTCAGTGGCCGCTCGAGGCCGGGGCGGATGAGCCAGGCATTGCCCAGCGTGAGGTAGACGAGCTTCCCGCTCAGGTCGGCGGGAACGCCGCCACCTGGCAGCCCGACAGCAACGATTTCCGCAACGGGCGCTCGTTTTATTGTCCGTGCAACCAGGCGCCTGGACTTTTCCTCACCGTCCTCCAGCACAACCTCGTACGTCAACTCTTCGAGGCCAGCCTGGCCTGCTTGCAGCAAGCGCGTCTGACCCTCCGGCAGGCCCTTGCTCTTGACGAGCTGGCGCTCAAAAGGCACGGGCACTTCCTCCCTCAGCTGCTTGCGCACGACCCGTACAATGCGAATTGTGCCGTCAAGCGGCGGCGGAGACCACAGTGGCGGATCCACCCGGTCTTCCGCTCCCAACGCAATACCGGCCTGCTCGAGGATTTCGGCCACAGTTCTGCCCGAGAACGCCGAACAGTGGCTGGTACCATCGACCTGGATGCACACGTCAGCGGCCGAATACGCACGCCAGCAGCCTCCGAGAAGGGCAAGCCAGATCAGGGCCAGGAAAACCCAGAAGCGTGCGCGACCCAAACGCCAAAGGCTCCTTCTGCAGACCGCCGTTTTCAAGCCCGCCGTTTATGGTATGCGCGCGTCGAACTGGCAGCAAGGAGGAGCCCTGGAGAGATCGCTCCTTTCTTGAAGCTTGGCCAGGGTGGCGGTACTATAGCGGCAAGATGTGTAGGGAGGGGCTCGGCTGTGCAAGAGAGACCCGCCGGTGAGCGTCTTTCGGGGTTACGCCTGGCGAGGCGTTTGGCGTGGGAGGCGCTTTGCCAGCGCCTCGGTTCGTTTCGCTGGGAGGGGCTGGGAGCGCGACAGCTGGACCAGGATGGCACTCTCTCAGTTCCGTACCTCGGCAAGCCAGTGGTCGCGAGAGCGCACGATTGCAGCCTTCGCTGGGTTGCTGGCCCACTGGCGTTACTTGAGGAGGTGTTGGTGGTGCGCTACCTGGCTTACGCTGGGCCGACCAACCTCGCGCAAAGCTGGCTCAGCTTTCGCGACCTTCCCGGCGGGAGAGGCTATTTCGGCCCCTTCAGCAACCGCTCCACGCGCATACTCTTGCGCCAGTTTGGGCAACAGCCCGAGCTGTTCGCGGCGGCTGCCGAGAGCTTGGGCGGTGAGCCACTAGAGTATGGAGACAGGAGCTACTCCTTTGCACTGCTGCCTCTTCTGCCAGTGGCCATCGTCCTATATGTTGGTGATGATGAGTTCGGACCGGAGGCAACTGTGCTTTTTGATCGCTCGGCTTTGCAGCTCTTGACAACGGAAGATTGCGCCGTAGCCGCACAGGTGGTTTGCTCGCGCCTGGTGAGGGCCGCCTCAGCCACCTGGGATCGCAGCAATGGCAAGCGGAGAGGGAGCGAACTATGAGAAAGCGCGTCGAAGCTGAGGCTCTGCAGAAACTTGCGACCGACCTCTTGGTAGCAGCAGGCGTGCCACACGAGGATGCGCAAATCACCGCATGGGCCCTGGTCCTTGCAGATCTGCGCGGAGTTGAATCCCATGGCGTCGCCCGGCTGGGCAATTACTACGTGGACCGCGTGCGCGCAGGGGTCATCAACCCACGGCCCAATGTGAGAACTGTGCATGAAGGACCTTCGGTGATCGTGCTTGACGCAGACAATGGGCTTGGCCAGCCAGTAGCGTATCGGGCTATGGAGCGCTGCATCGCTAAGGCGAAGGAAGCCGGCGTGGCTTGCGTGGCTGTGCGCAACAGCAACCATTTCGGGGCGGCCGGCGTGTACGCTATGCAGGCTCTGCAGCACGACATGATCGGGCTTGCGCTTACAAACTCGCAGCCATTAGTCATACCAACATATGGGCGCAAGCGGATCCTAGGCACAAACCCCATTGCTTTTGCTGCGCCCGCTGGCAAGGAGCGCGCCTTTGTGTTGGACATGGCGACAAGCGTCGTGCCAATTGGCAAGGTGGAAGTATGGCGACGGCGCGGTGAGCTGGTGCCCCTTGGGTGGGGAGCTGATGCTGAGGGTCTGCCGACCACCTCCCCGGAAGCTATCATCAGGGGAGGTGGGCTTTTCCCTCTCGGGGGCGCGGCAGAGACAGCCGGCTACAAGGGTTATGGGCTTGCCGCTATGGTCGATATCCTCTGCGGTGTCCTGAGTGGTGCTGCTTTCCTGACCGGTGTCCTTCCGCCAAGCACAACGCAAGAAAGGCCATCGGATGTAGGGCATTTCCTTGCGGCGCTCGATATCGGCGCTTTCAGGCCAATTGACGAGTTCAAGCAGGACATGGACCGCTTCATAAGGGAGCTCAAAGAGTCGCCCAAGGCAGCAGGCCAGGAGCGCATTTTCATCGCTGGCGAGAAGGAGTTCGAGGCCGAAGAAGAACGCCGGCGGCACGGAATACCGCTGGACAGCAAAGTAGAGGAGGAACTCAAGCGTCTGTGCCAGGAGCTCGCTGTGCCATGGCCATTCTGATCGCTGCGAACGGTCCTGCCGAGCTTGGCTGCGAGTTATCGCAGCTCCTATAATCTCCTGTTGCTGTCTCTCGCGCTCGGCTGGCGGGCTGAGCCATAAATGGCTGGCAATGGCAGCAAAGTGATCCCATCGGAGCACATGTTCGAGACCTGATTTCCAGCACAAGCCTGGAGTGGACAAGGCGATGCTCGACATAAATCTCATCCGCGAGAAACCGGAATACGTCAAGGCAGAGATCGCGAAGTTGCACATTGAGGCGCCGATCGACGAGATCCTGGCGCTGGATGCAAAGCGGCGCAGGCTGGTGGCCGAGGCTGATGAGTTGCGCTCACGCAGGAATGCTCTCTCGCGGGAAGTTGGCCGGAGCGGTGGGGGCGAGGCTGCTCAGGGCTTGATCGAGCAGGTGCGTGCCATCAATGCGCGCCTTGAGGTGCTGGAGGCTGAGCTGGAGGCTACGGAGTCGGCACTGCAGGATTTGCTGCTGCAGGTACCGAACCTGCCGGATGAAAGTGTGCCTATCGGGCGCGATGAGAGCGAGAACATAGTCGTGCGCACCTGGGGGGTGCCCAGAGAGTTTGACTTCGAACCCCTGCCGCACTGGGATCTAGGGCCCAGTTTGGGGATCATCGATTTCGAAAGAGGGGTGAAGATTTCCGGTACGCGGTTTTACATCCTGCGAGGCGCTGGTGCTCGCTTGCAGCGAGCCCTAATTACCTGGATGCTGGACCTGCATACGCAGAAGCACGGTTATCTGGAGGTCTACACTCCTTTCCTGGTCAAGCAGGAATGCCTCATTGGCACAGGGCAGCTGCCGAAGTTTGCCGACAACTTGTACCGAGATATTGAGGACGACCTCTGGCTTATACCGACAGCGGAGGTGCCGGTGACCAACCTTTACCGAAACGAGATTCTGGATGCCGATCAGTTGCCCATCTACCATGTGGCGTATAGCGCTTGCTTTCGGCGGGAGCGCATGTCGGCAGGGCGGGACACGCGCGGCCTGAAGCGCGGGCACCAGTTCGACAAGGTCGAACTGGTGAAGTTCTGCACTCCAGAAACCTCTGCAGAGGAGCTGGAGAAACTTGTGCACGATGCGGAAGAGGTTGCGCAGTTGCTGGAGATTCCATACCGGGTCGTGCAGATGTGCACAGGAGATCTGAGCTTTACGGCAGCCATAAAGTTTGACATTGAGATGTGGGCGCCAGGCTGCCGGGAGTGGCTCGAGGTCAGCAGCTGCAGCAATTTCAAGGATTTCCAGGCGCGCCGAGCCAACATTCGTTACCGGCCAAGGCCTGGTGCCCGGCCGCGCTACGTGCACACGCTGAACGGCTCTGGCCTTGCCCTGCCGCGGGTAATGATCGCCGTGATGGAAAACTATCAACAAAAGGACGGCACAATCCGCGTGCCAGAGGTGCTTGTCCCCTATATGGGCGGCCAGCGGGTCATTTCGGGCCCGTAAGGTTTTTGCAGCGGTGCAGCAGGGCCACCACGGCGTCCTCTATGGGCGAGAAACCGGGCGGCTCGGGCCAGCTAAACTAGTGATGAGGAGTTCGCAACCCATGATGAATAAGAAGACCGTGCGGGATATTGAAGTCCGGGGCAAGAGGGTGTTGTTGCGCGTTGACTTCAACGTGCCTTTGGAAGGGGGCACGATTACAGACGACACCAGGATTCGCGCGGCACTTCCCACAATCCGGTATCTGCTGGATCGTGAGGCACGCGTTATTATCGCCTCTCACCTGGGGCGACCCAAAGGCAAGCCTGAGCCGGCGTTCAGCTTGCGGCCAGTGGCGGAGCGGCTCTCGCAGTTGCTTGGCCAGGCGGTACCGCTTGCACCGGACTCCATCGGCCCGGAAGTGAAGGCCATGGTGGAGCGGCTGAAGCCGGGGGAGGCATTGATGTTGGAGAACCTCCGTTTTCATGCGGAGGAGGAAAAGAACGACCCTTCCTATGCTAAGGAGCTTGCCTCACTCGCTGACGTCTTCGTCAACGACGCCTTTGGCGCTGCGCACAGAGCCCATGCCAGCACAGAGGGTGTGGCGCACTACTTGCCCGCAGTTGCAGGCTTCCTGATGGAGCGCGAGCTTTTGTTCCTCGGCAAGGCGCTCATGCAGCCTGACAGGCCATTTGTGGCGATCCTTGGCGGGGCGAAGATCTCTGATAAGATCGGCGTGATTACCAATCTCCTGGGCAAGGTGGACAAGCTCCTCATTGGTGGAGGCATGGCCAACACCTTCCTCAAGGCAAAGGGTCTCCATGTGGGGGATTCCCTCGTGGAAGATGGGTCGCTTGAGGATGCCCGGCGTGTGATGCAGGAGGGAGGCGCTAAGCTGCGGCTGCCGGTGGATGCTGTGGTTGCTGATGCATTCTCAGCAAACGCAGCCGCGCGAGTTGTCAAGGTGGAGGCCATTCCCGAGGGGTGGCGAGTCCTGGATATCGGGCCGGAGACGGTGGAGATCTTTCGCCAGGAGCTGCGCGGAGCCAAGACGGTGTTCTGGAACGGGCCAATGGGCGTTTTCGAGTTCCCTCGTTTTGCTGAGGGGACCATCGCCATCGCACGGGCAGTGGCTGAGTTGGAAGCGACCACCATCGTCGGTGGCGGGGATTCAGTGGCTGCAGTTGAACAGGCTGGCGTTGCGGACAGGATCACCCACATCTCTACTGGCGGCGGGGCGTCGCTTGAGTTCCTGGAGGGCAGAGTTCTGCCCGGAGTCGCGGCGCTGGCTGACAAGTGAACGGTGACGTTCAGGGCGCAAGCGGGGGAAGCTCGCGAAGGCTAGGCAGGCCGAAGACGCGCAGGAAGAGCGCTGTTGTGCCGTAGAGTGCAGGTCGGCCCGGCTGCTCAAGCCGGCCGACCTCCTCAATGAGGCCCAGGCGCAAGAGCGTGCGCAACGTGCTTTCACAGCTCACTCCGCGCACCTGCTCTATTTCCGTTCTTGTAATGGGCTGCCTGTAGGCGACTATCGCGAGCGTCTCCAAAGCAGGCTGCGAAAGCGTAACCTCTCTCTCCGCTGCCAGGTACTTTTGAATATCGGGCGCCAAGAGTGGGTCTGTCACCATCTGGATTGTCTCGGCATGTCTGAGCAGGACAAGCCCACAGGCACGCAAGCGTTCCTCGAGGGCTGGCAGCGCCTGCTGCAGTTCCTGCATCGAACAGCCCGTGACCTTTGCGAGCGCGCAGAGCGCCACTGGTTCACCAGCAGCAAAAAGCAAGGCACCGATCCTTTGAGCAAGGGTTGGTTCAGGCGTGCCCTGGCCGTTGCCCTGAGCCTGAGCATCGCTGGTGTCGCCTTCGGACTGGCAAGCGCTATAGGGCCGTGTCATGCTCAGCCTCTGGCAGCAGTAAACCCTGCGGAGCCGCCGCTTTCCGTCTGCCCCGCAGATTCTCTGGATGCAGCGAGGCGTTTCCTCTGGACTCCGAGCTCAACGGCAATTGGCTTCTGCTTGGATGAGCAGCTTGCGGAAGAGCTTCTGAGCCAAGAGCTGTTGCCCCTCGCAGGCCTGCCTATGCTCCGCGCCCCTGTGCGGATACGGCCGCCTACGGTGACGGTTGCGCTCGCTCCTCCACAGGCTACCCCAATATGTACCCTCAGGCTTGAGCTATCGCCTGCGGGTGCGGGCCCATTCGAAAGCGTTTCGCTCTGTTGCGGCCGCTTTGGCTTGAGCGACCGAGCCAGCAGGACGTTTGCATCCATCGCCAACGCCACACTAGGCCAAGGAGAGTTGGGTCTCAGGCTGCTTCTTGCAATAAAAGGGGCAATCTACCTTTCTTTAGAGCGGCGCGTGTTCGTTCCCGGAAGTGGGTGAGTGCTCGTCGGAGCTGGGCCGATTGGGACCACCTTCATCACTTGACCCTCCAACCTCGCCGGGTGGTGCCATTCCCGCCTCGCGGTTCGGCTCTCGGGCAGCTGAAGCCAAGCGGTCAAACTCGATCCGCGCGTTGGCCACTTCGCGGACGCGGACATGCACAGCCGCAACCCGTGCGCCGACCTCACTCTCGAGGAAGCGGCGGGCAAGAGCAATGGTGGCCGATGTGGCTTCAGGCACACTCGCTCCGCTCAGAGTGTCGAGCACGATGCTGGCCACGACCCCCTCTCTGCGCTGGCGCACGGTGGCTGTTACCCCCCTGATGT
>JAPWUW010000252.1 GCA_028275325.1 Anaerolineae bacterium
GAGGCAGGTGTTGGGCTTGAGAGGGTGGCTGCGCTTCTTGGGCACGAGAGCCTGGACACGACAAAGGCTTACCTCACGCCCTCGATGGCCGACCTGCAGGAGGCGGTGGAGAGGGTGTCGGGCTAGGCAAGGAGACGGCGCACGGCGAGGCGAAGGCGCAGGGGCTGCCTGCCGGATAACCGCAAGCTGCTTCTGGGCGTGCCGCCATGGGACCTGGTCGTGCTGGACGAGGCGCATGCCGCGCGCTGGCAGGTTGGCAGTCAAGCGGCACCACTTGTCCTGCACACCAGGGTTCCGTTGCTCTGTGGGTGCTGGGGGTGGCCAGAGCGGCCCCCCGGGCAGTGCTGCCCTACCTCTTGGCCATGTTCTTCTGGGCGTGGGTGGCCTGCTGGCGCGGCTGGGTGTAGTTTTGGGCTAGAATACCTTTTCCCACCCTGTGGGGGCACGATGTCTGGGGAGTATGGCTTGCGGGTGCGGGAGCTGGCTGCGCTGAACGATCAAGACCTGCGCGCCCGTTCCCTGAAGCTGCTTGCCGGGGTCCTGGCAGCAGCATCTCTATTGGGGTGGTGGTGGCTGTTGCCACAGCGGCAAGCCGATTGGTGGCTCATAGGGCTCACGACGGTCGCGATCCCTCTCTTTGCGCTCGCTTGCGCTTGGGCAGAGCGCAGGCTATGGCTTGGCATGGGCATGGTTTGCTTCTGCTGCCTCGCAGCGGTAGTGGTCGTTTCTCTGAGGGCGGTGCCGCCGGTGCACGTTGCCCTTTTGATGCTTCTGCCTGGCATCGCCTTGGCAGGGGTGTGCCGCATATGGGTGGGGATTGCAGCCGGGCTGGCGGTGCCGCTTGCAGCCGCGGCCTTCCTGCCAGAGGCTGTGAGCCTGGGCGCAGCGCTGCAACTCATCTTAGTGCAGCTTGTTTTCGTTGCCGTGCTTTGGCCACGAGAGAGCATTTTGGCCTGGTCCTGGCAGCGCAGCGCTGAGGCAACGCTCCTTGCGGAGCAGCTGCGCGACAGGCAGGCTGAGCTCAATAAAGCCGTGGACCAACTGCACCTTGCCTACCAGCTTCTGGAGAAGGCCAACCGGGACCTGGCCTTGGCCCATCGAGAGGCGGCCGAAGCGCGCCGGCTGAAGGAGGAATTCGCGGCAAGCGTGAGCCATGAGCTGCGCACCCCGCTGAACATAATCCTTGGCTTTGCGGAAATCATGCAGCGGACGCCGGCAGTGTATGGTGTGGAGCTGCCCCCTATGCTGCGGGCAGATCTTGCTGAGATCTGGCGCAGCGCCCGCTACATGAGCGAGCTTGTGGATGATATCCTTGAGCTGTCGCGGCTGGACGCGCTGGAAATGCCCGTCAGGCGCGAGCAGGCAGACCTTGCGGCGGTCATCGAGGATGCCTGCAACCTGGCTCGGCACCTCGCCGCGGGCAAGCCGGTGAAGGTGCGGATGAGCGTCCCGGCCGAGCTGCCGCCCGTGTTCATAGACCGGATCCGGGTGCGCCAGGTTCTTGTCAACCTTCTCTGCAACGCGATTCGCTTCACCGATCGGGGCAGCGTGTCAGTTTCAGCGGAGGTACAGGGGCAGGAAATAGTGGTGCGCGTGTGCGACACGGGGGTGGGCATACCGCCGGAGGAGCTGGAGCGCATCTTCGAGGAGTTCCACCAGGTGCAGGGGGAGCGGATGCAAGGCGGCAAAGGGCTTGGGCTGGCTGTGGCCAAGCGCTTCGTGCAGATGCACGGGGGTCGAATCTGGGCCGAGAGCAAACCAGGCCAAGGCTCGGTCTTCAGTTTCAGCTTGCCTGTATACAGGAAGGAGGTTGCGCTGCTGCGCGGCATGCCGGTGCATGCCGCTATTGGAGGGGGCGGCCGCACGGTGATCGTGGCGGGGTGCGATGCGCTGCAATACGTTGCGACCTACCTCGAGAGGCACCTAGAGGGCTGCCATGTGATCGCAAGCGACCGGCCTGAGATGCTGCCCGAGCTCGTGCGCCAGCACCGGCCAGATCTCATCATCCTGGGAGATCGGGGAGAGGGAAGTGGCCTCGATGCTCGGGCGCTGCCAGCTGGTGTGCCCCTTGTGCAGGTGGATATCCCGGTGCTTGTGCCCATTGCCGGGAATGACTGTTTCGACGCCCTCCTCAACAAGCCTGTCTCGCCAGAGGTCCTGCTCACAACGATGCGGCGTTTCGTGGAGCGCGGGCTGGTGTTCGTGGTTGACGACGACAGAAGCTTTGTGCAGCTTGTGCGCCGGGCGGTGCAGTCTGCCGGAGCGCCGTTTGAGCTGCGCTGGGCTTACGATGGGCAGGAGGCGCTGGAGCGGCTGCAGGGCTTGCGGCCCGACCTCGTGCTCCTGGATGTGATGATGGAGCCGGTGAGCGGGGCAGCTGTGGCCAAGGCGGTGCGCGCTGACCCCAGGCTTTCAGGTGTGCCGGTGATAGCGGTTACCGGCGCCACAAGCACCCCTCCGAGCCTCAGGCCGCGGGAATTCCGGCTGGTCAAGGGGTCTGGTCTTCGGGATCGGGAAGTGCTGGACCTGTTGCGCAGCGTGCTGGAGCACGTGCAGGCGGAGCCGCTGGCTAGCGGCAGCACTGCCTGAGAGCGTGGAGCAGTTGCGGCTGGGAGATGGGCTTGCGCAGGTAGGCGCTCACACCCAGCGCCTGCGCAAGCAGTGGATCGCTGAACACAGAGCAGACGATAACGGGGATCCCGGCGGTGGCTGCGTCGGAGCGCAGGAGCGTGAGCACGCTCCAGCCATCAACCTCCGGCATCAGGAGGTCCAGGATGATGGCAGCGGGTTTGGTAAGTTTGGCAAGCTCGAGGGCCTGGCGTGGCTCTGCGACGCTCACGACCTGCCAGTTGCCGGCGGTTTCCAGGTAGCGGCGGTAAAGCAGAGCTGCGCCTGGATCGTCCTCGACCACGAGCACCGTGCGACGCTCCCCATGCGCGAGCTTGAGGGCGATGATTGTCGCGCCCTCCGGGTCGTTTTCCACCTCGAGGCTCATTTCGACCGCAGCCGCAAGCCGCTGCAGGGGCGCAAGGGGCCACCGCGCTGAGCCTTCTGACTGGAAGCGAAGCAGAATGCGGGTGCCCGCAGCGTCTTGCTCGGCTTGGATCAGCACCTTGCCGCTCCTCGTTCGCTGGATGGCCAGGCTCAGGGCCTGGATGAGCAGGAGGTGCAGTATCCCTTCATCGCAGACAAGCTTGATCTCGGGGAAGGTGGGTTCAATGAGCACCATAACCTTGAGCTTGCGCGCAAGGGGCGCGACGGTGCTGCTGGCCTTTGTTATGAGCGCAAGCAGGTCGAGCTGGCTTGCCTTGGATTCGACCTGCCATGGCGAAATGGAGCCCTGCTCCCCTGGGTGACTGTTTGCGCGAGAGCGGTCTGCCAGCCGCTCGGAGAGGATGCGCGCGAGCTTTGCCTCTGCTCGGCGCAATTCCCGATGTGTCTGGCGCTCGCTCAGGGCGAGCTCTTCGCTCACTTGAGAGACGGTCAGCCCTTCGACGTAGCGCAGCCAAAGGACATGGTAGGGCCGCGCCTCTGGACTGCGAAAAGGGCCAAGGCGAGCTGGGCGCAGGAACTCGATGCATTCCAGAAGCAGGTTGCGGATAGCGGCAGCGCGCGTCTGCGGATCGGCCCCGGCAAGGTCGAGAAGCTCGGCCGCAAGGGAACTCTCGGCCAGTGTGACACTGTCATTGAGGTGGGCAAGCAGGAAACGCAATTCGCGCGCGCCTACGGCCATGCCTGCGGCCTCAATATGTGAACGGCTATATGCCCGGCGCTAGCGGCGTGGCTTGCCGCAGGGAATCCAAAGATCTCCAACTTGGCAGCCACACGTCAGCAACATGTCATTCCTTGGCTAGAGGCCAGCGGTTACAATGCTAGTGTAGCTACTTTGCCATATGCAAAGGCTTTCCATGGCTCTGCAGGTGGGCAAGGGGGAGCGGATTGTCAGCGCAGATTGTTGTCCAGCCGGCTCGCAGAGGAGCGCTTCTCCGACAGGAAGCGATTGACGGCTTCGTCTTTATCACCCCGTGGCTACTCGGCTTTGTCCTATGGACGGCGGGGCCAATGCTGTTCTCTCTGGTGCTCGTATTCATGAATTGGAGCATCCTTAGCGCTCCCCGTTTTGCTGGCCTTGCGAACTTCCAGAGGCTGGCTCACGATCGCCTGTTTGTGGTTTCTCTGGCCAACACTGGTTATTACACACTGATTACTGTGCCTTTGAACCTAGTTACAAACCTCATTGTAGCCTTGGGCCTCAACCTGAAGTTACGTGGCATTAACATCTTCCGCACAGTTTACTACATGCCGACGATAGTGCCACAGGTAGC
>JAPWUW010000008.1 GCA_028275325.1 Anaerolineae bacterium
ATGCTGTGGATGTGGATATTCAACCCTGAGTTCGGGCTGGCCAACGCGCTCTTGGTGAGGTTGGGCTTGCCGAAGCTGGGCTGGTTCTGGGATCCGCGTTGGGCCAAGAACACACTTATTCTCATGAACCTGTGGGGCTTTGGCACGGGCATGATCGTCTTTCTTGCTGCCTTGCAGGGTGTGCCCCAGGAGCTCTATGAGGCTGGGCAGCTAGATGGCGCTGGCACGTGGCACCTGTTCCGTCATGTCACCCTGCCCATGATCACCCCGGTAGTCTTCTTCAACCTCTGCGTGGGCATTATCAATACATTTCAAGTATTCACGGCTGCGTTCATAGTAAGCGATGGACGAGGCGGGCCTGCGAACTCGACTTTGTTCTTGGTGCTTTACTTATACCGCAATGGTTTTGAGTTTTTCCGCATGGGGTATGCAGCGTTGATTGCCTGGATATTATTTGCCATAGTGCTGCTTGTAACTCTGGTGCAGTTTCGCCTTGCGCGGTATTGGGTCTATTATGAGAGGGAGATAATTTGAAGGGTTCTTGTGTTTGCCAGAGAATGGGCTCATCTACTGGGGAGTGCGACATCAATGGCAGAAGCTGAGGCGAGGGCCGGCATCGCTGCTGGCCGGGTTGCTCCTTGGACCTGGCTTCATGTGCGTAGGCGAGCGGTGGTTGGCAAGGCGGCGGCATATCTGGTGCTTGGCAGCGTGGGGGCAGTGCAGCTGATTCCCTTCTTCTGGATGGTGTCCACTTCTCTCAAGCCGCGGGGTACTGAGTTCCTTTGGCCACCGCAGTGGCTTCCGAACCCAGTCGTCTTCAGAAATTACCTGACGGCGTTGACTATCATGCCCTTCATGACCTTTCTGCGCAACACGTTGCTAATCACGACCGCCAACATGGTCGGGGGCATACTTACATCTCTCATGGCAGCTTACTCCTTTGCGCGCTTGAGGTTTCCTTACAAGAACCTGCTATTCTCGATCTGCCTGAGCACAATGATGTTGCCAGGTGTAGTGACCCTGATCCCACAGTTTATTATCTTTCGACACCTGGGCTGGGTAAACACGCCCTTGCCGCTGATAGTGCCAAACTGGTTTGGGGGCGGAGCCTTTTTCATCTTTCTGGGCCGGCAGTTCTTTTCAACGATCCCAATGGAACTTGAGGATGCAGCGCGGATCGATGGTGCGACATCGTACCGGATCTGGTGGTCCGTAATGCTGCCCCTGTGCAAGCCAGTCATTGCCTCGATGGCAATCTTCTCATTTCAATGGAATTGGAATGATTTTATGGGGCCTCTTGTCTACCTCCATGACACGGAGAAGCTAACAATGGCAGTCGGGCTGAATGTAATGAAGGGAGTGTACCAGACGGACTGGAACTTGCTCATGGCAGCGTCAACTGTCTTCACTATTCCAATGATCATCCTGTTCTTCTTGGCGCAACGGGAGTTCATGCGAGGAATCGTCACGTCTGGGTTGGCTGGTCGCTGAATGCCTGGGGAAGGCACGTCGCCTGTGTCGCCGGGAAGGAGCGCTCATAGACGGTGCCGGAGTCAGGCTGGATCCAAGGAGGCAGAGGAAACTAGGAGGTGAGCCATGAACGGCAAGAGAGTGAGTCGGCGGTCTTTCATCAGAGGGGGAGCTGGTGCATTGCTCGGCCTTGGTGCTCTAGCGGCCTGTGCACCAGCCACGCCAAGCGTGGTGGAGAAGGTGGTCGAGAAGGAAGTGACTGTAGAGGTCACGAAGGTGGTCGTCGAAAAGCCCGTGGAAATCATCTGGACAAGCTGGGCCACTGATACGTTCGGCATGTTCCGCTGTGAGGAGCAGGTCAATCGCTTCCGCCAGAAGTACCCGGACATAATCGTCCACATACGGAACGTGGGCGCTGGCTACCGGGAGCGATTGCTGACTGCCCTTGCCGGTGGTGTTGGCCCGGACGTGTACCGTATTTGCAGTGAAGACGAGCTGGCTTTTTACAAAGACGGGCAGTGCGAGCAACTGGACCCGTGGTTCGAAAAGCAGAAGGACTCCTGGTTCTGGACTGACGACCCAAAGCGGGAGATCATTGACGGCCACCGGATCGACGGCAAGCTCTGGTTCTACCCCATGGCCCTGGACCTCCAGGCTTTCACCATCAACAAGAGCCTCTTTCAGGAAAGTGGGGTAGCTTTACCGCCTATGAGCTACAGGTCGCCAGAGTACAAATCCGATTGGACATACGAGAAATTCCTCGAGACGGCGAAGGCTCTCACGAAGTATGCTCCAGATGGCACGCCGATTCAGTTTGGCACGAACGTCTACGCTTACTATTACCTGTACAACGTGACCGTCTCGAAAGCCGGGCGCTTTTGGCTCAGTGAGGACGGCAGCCAGTTCCTTGGCACCGATTCGGACATCGTCGATGCCATACAGTGGTTTGCGGATATACGCCTCGTGCACAAGGCCGCTCCAACCCCCGAGCAGGAGAAGGGCGGAGCCTTTGACTATGCCAACGGCCGCCTTGCCCTGGCTTGGAGTTTCATCGGCTGGCTGTGCTACGGCGAGCGGAACGTCGGGGACAGGTTCGACTGGGATGTGGCTCCCCTGCCCCACTGGGGCGGTGGTGACCCAGGCCTTTACCATGAGCCTTGCGTCTGGGTCTTCAACCCTCACAGCAAGCAGAAGGAAGCTACATGGACCTTCTTCCACTGGCTGGTTGGGCCGGAGGGGGTTGAGATTACGACCGAGCTGGCGTGGGAGCTGCCGATCTACAGGAGCGTTGAGCCGCTCTACGGGAAGAGGATCCCGGCAGGCAAGAACCTGACCCTCGGACCGGAGTCGGTCGATATAGGGCGGGCCGATTACTTCTGGCTCAAGAACCTCAACTTTTACGAGGCTTGGACGGTGGTGGAAGCTGCTCTGGATGAGGTCTTGCTGGGGATCAAGACGGCCAAGGAGGCCATGGCTGAAATAAAGCCGGAGGTGGACAGGATCCTAAAGGAAGGCAAGGAGGCCATGGCCAAGCCGGCCTAAGCGGCAGGTAAAGCGGTGGTGGAGACAGGCGGTTTTCCGCCTTGCCTCCACCACCTGTAAGCTGTGGCTCTTGCATTCTGTGGGAGGAGGTCAAGCCTAAATGGTTGAGGCGGTGATAGCGCAGAAGTTGGCGATTCTGGGAGGGCCAAGGGCGGTGACCGTGCCAGCGAGGGAAAGGTGGGAGCCGCCCAAGGAGAAGATCAAGGAGGTGGTCTGTCGGCTCATCGATGAGGGGGCGTACTCGGTTGCGGGGGTGGGGATCTCGCTGGAGTTCGAGCGGCGCTTTGCGGAGTACATTGGTGTTCCCTACTGCATCGGCTTTGACCATGGCACGAGCGCCCTCTGGGCCGCCTATTATGCCGTGGGAGTGGGCCCCGGCGACGAGGTATTGCACCCCTGCTATACCTGGATCTGCTCCATTGCCCCAGCGGTGCACATGGGGGCCAGGCCTGTCTTTTGCGAGATAGACCCGGAGAGGCTGGTGATCGATCCAGTAGACATGGAAAGGCGCATCACACCCAGGACCAAGGCGGTGAGCATTGTCCACCTTTATGGCAATGTCTGCGACATGGATGCCATCATGAGCATAGCCAGGCGTCATGGGATTGCCGTGATCGAGGACTGCAGCCACTGCCATGGTGCGGAGTGGGATGGCAAGAAGTTGGGCTCCATAGGGGACATTGGCTGCTTCTCCATGCAAGGCGGCCCGCCCTTCGGCAAGCCGATCGCGGGAGGGGAAGCCGGGCTGGCGGTGACGAGCAACCGGGAATACTACGAGCGGATGCTGCTTTTCTCGCAGCTGAACCGGGTTGGGCTGGAGCAAGAGTTGACCAACCCGGAGTACAGGGCATTTGCGCCGACCAACTTTGGCCTGAAGTTCCGCCCCCACCCCTGGGCGATGGCCGTGGGGTTGGTCCTTATGGACAGCCTGGACTACCGCAACGAGAGGAGGCGGCAGTACCGGCAGAAGATATACGATGGGCTTGCAGGTGTGCCGGGCGTGAGGCCGCTCAAGTCCTACCCCAAGGCAAAGCCGGCCGGCTTCTATGGTGGGATGCACCTCATGTACCATCCGCAGGAGCTTGGTGGGTTGCCGGTGGAGAGGTTGATTGAGGCCTTGCAGGCCGAGGGGGTCGACATGCACCACCGGGGCTACGAGCTCACCCATCGTCTGAAGCTGTTCGCGGAAGGGTATGACATCTACGGAAAGGGGGTTGGCCCGCTGGTGGGGGATTACCCTGGCTATCCTCCCGGGAGCTTGCCAGTGAGCGAGGAGGCCCACAGGAGGATCCTGGGCATGCCAGTCTTCATAGAGGAAGAGCCAGGGTATTCGGATCAGGTGATTGCCGCTTTCAAGAAGGTGACAAGCCACTACCGAGAGCTGCTGTAGTAGTCCTTCCCGTGTTGCAAAGGGCCAGGGGCAGCTGGCCTTGCACACTTCTGCGCGCGGTTCTCGGATGTGGCTGGGCACTGCAGCGAGGTCAAGCTGTGGATCAGTGTCCTTGCCGACGACTCGCGGGTCGATCCCTATGTGGAGCTTGCGCAGGAGGCGGGCGCAATTGTGCTGGCGCACGCCTGGGTGAAGACGACAGGCAACCTGCCCTTTGAGAGCCAGCCGGAGCACGTGGCGAGTTTGGCGAGGCGGTTTCCGCGGCTTGTGGTGCAGCTTGCGCATTTTGGCGGGGAGTGGGAGACGGGTGTACGGGTGGCCAAGGACGTGCCGAATATGGTTGTGGACATCAGTGGGACTCTGGCCGACAGTGGCTCGGTGGAAGCGCTGGTGCGCGCTGTGGGTGCGGAGCGTGTCCTATTTGGCACTGACAACACGGACTTTCATTACTGCCTGGGCAAGGTTATGGGTGCTCAGCTATCTGAGGCGCAAAGGCAGCTCATCCTGTGCGGCAATGCCTGCCAGCTTCTCGGGCTGACTTCTAGCCCGTGAGAGTTCAGGGTCAGGGGGATTTGGGAGTTCCTGGCAGGCGAGGAAGGAGTTGAGGCCGCGCGGCTGCCAGGTGCATGAAGATGCTGAGCGCTGTCACCAGGAAGGGCCAGGTGGCGCTGCGCCACAGCCGCTGCCTGCGCCAGAATGCGGTTGGTGCAGATCTTCTCCGTCTGCTTTCCGAGGAGCGCAGGCCACGCTTTCCTGGCTTCCTCGTGCCTGGTGTCATCCGCAGCCGGCACGGCAGAGAGCGCCGAGGGCCTCCCCGCTACAACGCTGATATCAATGCCGCAACAATGGCATGCGCTTTTGGCCCAGGCAATCCGGTTCGGCTCCGTCTTGGGCAGGCACACCATCAGCATGGCCGACAAGAGCACGATCGCCGGATGCAGTGGCGTTTGCTCGGCAGAGTGGGTATCTGCAGGCTGGCAATACGAGACGGAATCGAGTCGAGTCGGCTTTCAGCTGGCATCCTGGGCATGGCGCAGTCCTCAGAATGGCACCACCGCTGGCTACACTGGGACGAGGGGCGCCTAGCAACAGGCGCGTTGACCTGGCGTGGCCTGTGGGCACCGCCCGGCCGCCTGCGGCCACGAACTGGTGCCTGAGACTGCCCACCCATAAGTGGGGCCTCGCCCCTGCTGTTCAGCGCACGAGCTCGAACTCCACTTGCATTACCCGAGCGAGGGTGCGCAGGTTCTCGCCCAGGTGGCCGTAAGCCACCGCGGAATGGTGGCCAGCCCCTGCCAGGCACCACCTGTCGTAAAATTCCTCGATGGTGCTGGTCGCCGGGCGGAAGAGCATTTGCGGCGCCACCGTTGGCCGCGGCCGAAAAGGCAAGGACTCGCCCTCGCCGGCCACCATCTTCCACCGTCCTCCTGCGACCATCACCAAAGCCAAGAAAGTGACCGGGCCAGGCCTATAGGCGAACTCCAACGCCGCCCCCCAGCCATGCACGCCCTTGTAATAGACGCTGTGACGCAGCGCTACCTGCGGATCGGCGGCTGCCATGTTCGGGTTGCCCATGCTGTCGTGAGCTATGTAGGCGGCACCCTGGTTGAAGTCGAAGCCGTAGTTCTCCACGAAGCTGGTCTCCCCCACCAGCCCCTGCAGCATGAGCATGGCCGTCGCAGTGCCTACATCGGCTTCAGCGGTGACAGGGATACCGCGCGCCATCAGGCGCGAGGTACCCCAGGAGGGAGCAAGCCCACAGCGGGGATCGGCAAGGAGGCACTGGTCGAAGTGAGCCAGAGCATCCAGGTTCCATCTCTCCACTACGCCCTCCAGGCCGATGGCGTAACGGGCCGAGCGCTCGAAAACCTCCGCCGATAGCTCCTCAGTGCGCCACATGCGGCTGGTCATATCCATGAGAGCCCGTGCTTCTTCTGGCTTGACAGCTTCTACCGCCAGGGCGACCTCCTCCGGCTCGATATGCACCACCGTCGGGCCGAGGTCATGCCGCAGCGAGAACCAATCAACCATCAGGTCGGACATGTACTGGTAAGGATGGCCCACCATGCCAATACGGGCCCAGCGCAGCCGCTCGCTGATAGCGGCAGCCACCAGCTGGCGCCGCAGCCGCTCTAATGTCCTCTCGTCCTCCACATGGCCAGTGACCATCTGGAACTGGCGTCCGCTGCGTACCAGTGCGTGGGTGGTCTCCGGCAACCCCGCCAGGCCAGAGTTGAGCATAACGAGATCCCAGTCCGCATCCGCTGGCCAGTGGGTCCGCTGCTGTGTGTTCCAGACAATGATGGGCACCTGCGTCCTGGAAAGTGCCCGCATGGGCACCAGGCTCTGCGTGTAGGCCAGCTCGACGAGAACCACGGCCTCAACCTTCGCGTTCTTGAAAGCGAGGTCGGCAGCCAGCGCCTGTTCTTCCGTTTCCACAAGCCCCGGGCAGACAACCTCAGCTATCCTCCCCAGAGCACGGGCAAACACCTCGACCGACTGCTGAGCAGCCGGCCTCAGGTAGCCGGTCTTGTTCCATTCGTCCTCCAGCAGGGCTGTGACCAGCAGCCCCACCTTTGGTCTATCTACACGGCTGATCATAGCTTGTGACTCCTACCGAGAGTTACGAGATACTTTTGGAAGTGCTGGCCGAGAACAACCGCCGCGCTCATGTACGGCGCAGGCCCGGACATGGCGGTGATCCCCCTCGGGCGATGAATCATTCGGCGGTTGACCGAGGACAAGGCTCAACCGACCCGGCAACTGAAAGCCCGCATGCGTCTCCTGGCGGCGATCGCTGAGGCTACCCCTTCGTAGGCCAGGCAGAGCTTTTTCTCTCATCTGCCAAAGCACAGTGCAGTGAACCCAAACTGCTCCGCCACTGCTTCCGCGGGACGGCGCCGGCGAACCACCTCGCCCAGCGCGTTCAGGAAATCCTGGGGCCGGTCGGACTCGAAAACATTGCGGCCGAAGATCACCCCGCGTGCCCCAGCAGCAATGCTCAGTTCTGCCTTGCGCAGCGCACTGACCTCATTCTCCTTCTCGGCGCCCAGCACAATCACTGGGACTGGGCATGCTTCGACCACTTCCTGGAAGCGCTCTCCCGTATAGAAGGTCTTGATGAAATCAGCACCCAGCTCCGCTATGATGCGCGCCGAGCGCAGAACAAGGTCGTGGAACTCATCCTGCGAGAAGCGACCAATATCTCCACCAGGGTAGAACTCTCCGCCAAGCGGCAAGCCCGCGTGGCGGGCCTCTTCGGCCAGCCTGCCGAAGAGCTCAGCTGAGGCGGCGTCCTTGGCTGGGTCGCCAGTGCCCATCGCCACCGAGGCGAGGCCCATGTCTGCGCCGAGCGCCAAGGCTCCCGCCGGGGAGAGAATGCGCCCATGTGTGCCATCAGAGTAACCCCACTGGAAGCAGTAATCGGCGTTCCAGTTGAGGCGCACAATCGCCATCACCTGGCGGCGAGCAGCGAAGAAATCGCGGCAGCGCACAAGCATTCCTGGAGATAGTAACACCGCGTCGTACCCTGTGAGGGCCTGGAGGGTTGCCAGAGGATCCACGAGCCCCTTGCGCGGCCCCTGAAACTCGCCGTGATCGATGGGCAGGACGATAACGCCCTCCCCCTCAGGAAATAGCCTCTTGAGCCGGATGTATGCACCGACCATGGAACTACCTCCACGCACCCGGATAGGTACTGATCTATAGCATACGCGCACAAGCCAACACGCTCATAGGCAGGCCCGCTCACCCGCTGCCGGTGCTCCTTCCTTCTCAGCACCAAGGGGCAGCTCAACCTTTCACCCCAGTTATCACCGTGCCTTGGATGAAGGCTCGCTGGGCGAAGAAAAAGGTGGCCAGTGGCGGCAGAATGGCCAAAGTAGCAGCAGCCATAAGCAAGTGGTACTCCGGCCGTGTGCGCACGCTGCCCTGCAGGTACCGCAGCGCCACGGCCACTGTGTACTTGTTCTTGTCGCTTAGGTAGATGAGAGGACCGAAGAAATCGTTCCAGGTGCCGACAAAGCTGTAAATGGCCACAGCCAGAAGCGCAGGCTTCGCCAGCGGAAGCACAATCTGGGCGTAACAGCGCAGGTAACCAGCGCCATCTATGCGCGCAGCGCTCTCCAGCTCCAGCGGTATGGTCGTAAAGAACTGGCGCAGAAGGAAGACAGAAAACGGCCCCCCAAAGAATGCGGGAACAATCAAGGGCCTGTACGTGTTCACCCAGTGAAGCCTCTGGAACATCACAAACTGCGGGATGATGAGGACAGCGCCTGGTACCATGAGGGTAGAGAGCAAAAGCATGAATATCTTATCACGCCCTGGCATCCGCAGGCGGGCAAAACCATAGGCAGCCAGCGAGTTTGAGAGCACAGTCCCCACTATCACGCTCGCACTGACTAGCAGCGAATTGCGAAAGTACAGGAGCATCGGAAACCGCTCGATGAGGATGAGGTAGTTGGACCACTGCGGCGGGCTGGGGAACCAGACAGGCGGGAAGCGCATGGCATCAGAGGCTGTCTTCAGTGAGGTTGTGACCTGCCAGTAGAGGGGGAACAAGAAGATAGCGGCCCCTATGACTAGCACAGTATAGGATATAGCCGCTCGCAACGCTTCTCTCAGCCGCTTCCGGCTCTGACGTGTAGAGACAGCCACCTTGCGCACCTATCGAAGCTCAGCCTCGTAGAAAACCCAAACAGGGCTTGACCTGAAAAACAGAACGGTGAGCAGCAACAGCGCAAGGAACATCAACCACGCCATTGCTGCTGCCAGGCCCATGCGTGAGTAGGCGAAAGCATTCTGGTACAGGTAGAGAATGTAGCTCAAGGTCGCAAACTGCGGGCCACCGCCCGTCATCATGAATGGCTCAGTGAAGAGCTGTGTCGCCCAAATGGTATTCATCACCAGGTTGTACAGGATGACTGGGCTCAGCATCGGAAGCGTGACGTGCCTCAGCTTGGCCCACCAACCAGCCCCATCTATGCTTGCGGCCTCATAAAGCTCCGTCGGGATGCCCTGCAATGCGCCAAGCCAAATGGGCAGGTACCAGCCTACGCTCCACTGGCTCATGAGGATGATAGATAGAAGGGCCGTGCGCCTGTCTCCCAGCCAGTTTGGCCCTCGGATCCCAACGAGCTTGAGGAGGGTGTTGACAAGGCCGAAGTGGTAGTTGAGCAGCCAGATCCAGAGCATCGAGATGGCGACACCTGAGAGGACGGATGGCAGGTAGTAGATGGTGCGAAATAGGGAGATGCCGCGTAGGCGCTGGTTCATTATCAGGGCCAGCGCCAGGCTGTTCACAAGCCACAAGGGGACAACAGCCACTGTGTAGATGGCGGTAACCTTGACGGACTGCCACCACAGCGGGTCGCCCAACAGCCTGCGGTAGTTCTCCAGGCCAACGAAATCTGGCCACCCGGCCAAACGGTAATTGGTCAGGCTGAGCAGGGCCGAGCCCACCAGCGGGAACAATGAGAAGGCCAAGAAGCCCAACACCGCTGGCGCAACGAAAAGGGCGCAAGCTATAGCCTCTCGCTTTTGCAGGGAAAGCCGCCGCGCCCTGGCCCTACTATGCGCGTTTAGCACTTTGGGAAGGGAGCCTGCTTGCAATGAGCCCCTCATGATGCAACTCGCTGCTGAGGCCGGGTGGAAGGCATCGCGCCTTCCACCCGGCTGCAAGCTGCCTCAAGGCAGCGACGGTGTCTCCTTGCGCAGCTGCTGGTAATAGGGGGTTCCCTGCTCGTCCAGATACTTGGCCGCTTGCTCCGGCGTCAGTTCGCCTTTGGTGAGCTGCTCTACAGTGGGATCCAGGTACTTGGACGGAAACTCCCAAAGGTTGAGACAGAGCGGATAAGGGCAATAGGATGGCCCGGCAAGCTCCGCCGCTTTCACGCGCACCTCATAGCCGGGCGGTGCCCATTCTGGCTTCATCACAGCATCTGCATGTGCTGCCTCCTTGAGCACTGGCGTCTCATAGGCGCCCTGGCCGATGGCAAGCTGCCCTTCCTTCGTCACGCTCATGAAGCGGGCGAACTCCCACGCAAGCTTATGGTTCTTGCTCTTCGCGGCGATCTGGTTTGTGGCCCACATGCAGTTGAGGTTTGGCCGGTAGCCTTTCTCGACCATGGGCAGGAAGGTGACGCCCCACTTGAAAGGCAGATCCCTGTAGCCCCATCCCGCATCCCAGTCACCGCCGATGTCCATGGCCACCCGGCCAGCACCAAAGGCACCACCAAAGGCACCATAGCCACCCTGTTCAGCGAACGGAACCATAGAGCCATCCACAAAACCAAGGTCATACCAATGCTTCAGGACGCTTATCCCCGTTGGGCTGTCGAAGACAGTCTTCTCCGGGTAAGCCTGCGGCACGGCCCAGAAATCCTCTGGCTTGTGCAGCCACCACATCCACCCAACCTCGTCAAGGACCGTGCCCCATTGCCCACCCCATTGCGGTTTGCTTGGATCAGTGAGCTTCTTGGCAACTGCCCTGAAGTCATCCCAGGTCCAATCCTCGTTGGGGTACGGCTCGCCAGCCTCATCGAAGATTTCCATGTTGTAGAAGAGGACCGGCACCCACGTGCCGAGTATAAGGTTGAATATGCGTGTCGTGCCGTACTTGGCTTGGATCGGGTCGCGCATGTCGACGGTGAAGAGCTCCGGCTTGGTCAAATCCGGATCAGCCTCAAAGTACGGCGTGAGGTCGAGAAGCTCTCCTTCCAAGGCATAGCGCAACATGCTGAAATCGCCATAGATCACATCCGGTGGGGTTCCGGCAGCCATCAGAGCAGCCATCTTGTCCCAGCACTCCCCATAGGGCAGGAAGGTGAGGGTCACCTCAACCCCTGGGTTAGCCTGCTGGAAGGCATCCCGTATGGCCTCGCGCGACTGATTGGCCGGCCCCAGGTCGTAGGAGTAGTACTCGATCTTGCCTACCTCGGGCGCCACGGGAGTCGGTTGCGGTGCCTCAGTGGCCGTGGCCTTTGGTGCCGGCGTCTGCGCGGGCGCGCAGGCTGACAGGAACAAACCCGCCCCTGCTGCCACAGCAGTGCCATAGAACAATTGACGCCGCGACAAAACCTTGCCTCCCATCTTCCAACCTCCTTGCGAACTGTGTGAGTAGCCCATGCTAAGGAAGCCCCTGAGTGCACCCTTGTGCCTTGCCTCTGCCGACATGTGGGGCTCCCTGGCTATCCGAGAAGGGCACGCTTGGCCCTTGCCAGCACATCTTCAGCAGCTCTGAGCTTGCCCTCGTCAATGGCCGGCGGCTCATACCTTTGCAGCGCATCCCTCCATATCGCCTCCGCACGCTCCACAATCTGGCGATCCTTCTCCAGCTCGGCCTCCTGCGCCTCAAAAGAGGTACGGTCCATGAGCTTGGGCAGCCACAACGCTTCGCGCCAGTGCTTGAGAGTGTGATCCATCAACAGGAATGAGCCTCTTTCTTGGAGAAAGAACTGTTCAATTTCCGCCAGGGCCAAAGTTTCATCGTTCACTTCCATTCCCCGGGCTAACTGTGCTACCTCCCGGTTTAGCTCCAGGTCTATAACCTGCTGCGTGGGGGAGTAGATGTTGCCTGCCTCGAGAGTCCCCGTCTGGCCACCTATCTGGTCGGTGAAGAGACCGTAGGCTAAGGCCTTGAGCATCTTGTCATGCATGGCTTGGATGCCTGGTATCTTGGCATCCGTGTAGCCAGCGCACAGGCCAATACGCATGCCGTACATGTAGTAGAAGTACTGGTACATGGCACAATCGGCGAGGATCGACTCCGGCGTGCAGAAAAGGACTCTTGTGGTGCGCATGTCCATGACCCCGGCGAGAGGGATGGCGCCAAGGGTCACGTCCTCGTTAACGGCCCACCCGGCAAGCCACCCACCCATCATTTCCGCCACCCCTATAACCACGGCCCCAGCCAGGGTAACGGGCGCGTTTGCCCCCATCACGGGGCAGCTGTTCGTCCACCAATACTCCAGCCCATTCTTGGCGACTGCCAGCAGGCACTGACACGCTCTCTCGTCCATTGTGAAGTTGCTGAGCGAGCAGCCGTTGGCATGGTAGCGGACCTGCCTGTCCTGCATGATCGTCTCCAGCTCTTCCATGTAGGGTAGCTGCGGGGCCAGGATGAGCTCGGGGCAGCGCCTGATCTTGTCTGTTAGCTTCATCGCCTCGACGGTGCTCACCAGGGGCTCTATCGGTGGCGGCACGTCCTGCGCTGTCATGCAGGGGCCAGTCTCGGCAATCTCCGGCAGCATGTGCCAGGCCTTCACCACGTTGCGAATGTCCTGAAGCGTAGCTGGCCGGCGCGTTTTCTCGGTCCAATCGTAGTAGCAGCTGTAGTTGTGGCCGACACTCTCGCCTGCCGGCAGCGGCCGGCGCAATAGAGGCTCAGCGATAACCTGAGAATCCTGGACGCGGGATGCCTCCTCCACCCGATCAACACGCACCGCCCGGGCACGCGCTGCTTCCTCGACCCTCTCCATCTGGGCTACTGTGGGCCAGACGGTGAAGGTGGCGTAGTTCACCCGCAAGCCACGCTTCTCGAGCTTCTGCAGGATTTCATGGGAGCGAATGCGGAAGCCGACCCTCTCGAGCGTGCGCAGGGCAGCAGCTCGGATGCGCTCGATCTCGCCGTCGGTGAGGATCCGCCAGTGATACAATGCTGGTACCTTTGTTCCTGTAGGCATGCTGCTATTGTTCCTTTCTTATAGGGCCAACCTGTGCCAGCTCAATTGCTAACCGGCTACCGGTAGTGTGCTCGCATCTCCTCGTGGTAGGGCAAGGCCAAGATTTCGTCCAGAAGCTGGCGCGCTTGCCCCTCTGACCTCGTCCAGGGGTCCAGCATGATCAGTTGCAGGAGCAACTCCTTGCTGCCTCTCTCGTAGGCCTCCAGCTCCAGGTTCACAGGCGCCACCCTGTCCCTCAGTACGTGAGCCAACAAGGCCTTGGGAAGCCCAAGCGTCCGGATACCCTGGATGCCACGCTTGCTCACCAAGGTAGGGATCTCGACCTCGAAATCCCGTGGGATACCTGGCACAAACTCATTACTGTTCTGGATATTCCCGATGATCACGCGCGGTATATCGCAGAAGATGGATTCGATGATAGGCACCATGGGCTCGCCAGATATACTGGGCGGGAAGTGCTCTGTGACCTTGACACTTCGGTCCCTGGATATCCGTCTGACCTCCTGCGCATTCCGGGCCACATAGTCGAAGTACCTGCGCCAGCCCTCGGCCGGGGCTTCACCCCAGCGGCGCTCCGTCTGCTCATCGCTGTGGTACCAAAAGGGCCAAGAAGCGCCACTCCAGTGCGCGGTATCGCCTATAGGCAAAGCACCGAACCGTCTGTAGAGGTCGATGACCTTGGGGCTGAGGGGATACCCCGGGTCACCTGCGCCTGGCTGCTTGGGCGCTTCCATCTCTATCCAGCGGTCAAGCAAAGGGAAGACGTCCTGGCCCTTGTGGCTCAGGTGCGTGCACCAGACGAAGTGATTCACCCCTGCAATCTCAAAGGTAAGCCCTTCGCGATCCAGGCCGAGGATTTCAGCTATGTGGTATACACCAGCGAAGCCGTGACACAGGCCAACAACCTTGGCCTGGGGGTACTTGCGAGTCAGGTAAGTGATCCCTGCCAGCACAGGGTTAGCCACTTGGAGGTGCCAGGCATCAGGGCACAGCTCAAGGGCATCTTGGATCACTGATTCTAGGAGGCGGAACTGGTAGAAATTGATCCAGAACGCCTCATCGTACATGACATGAAAGCTGCCACCCCAGCTGTAGCCAAGCCGCTGAGCTATTTTCCAGCCCTCCTGTAACCGGTCATGGCCAGCTGCAAGGGCCGTATTGACCACAAAGTCAGCACCCTCGAGGGCTCGCCGGCGATCCAGGGTTGCCTCCAGCTTCACCTCGAAGCCCAACTCATCGGCATAGCGGCGGCAGAGGCCATGTGCAGCTTCTAGCCTCTCTGGGTCGATGTCCATGAGGCTCAGAGTACACCCGGAGAGATTGGGTGTAAGACAGATGTCCCTGATCAGGCTGAGGGAAAAAGCCCCGCTGCCTGCCCCTATTATGCTAATCTTAGGACCCATTGCTTTGCCCCTTCACTGCATAACTCCACCATCTTCCGCTTGCCAGCAGTCATGGCTGCGGCCGTTACCCATCATCTACCATGGCGCGACTGGAGCCTCAGCTTGTCAATGCCTGCTCTGCACGCCGCACCACTTCGTCGATCGCCCTGGCCCGGTCCCTGTCGATCTCGTACTCTGCTTTGGCCAAGATCTCTCTCTTGCGGGCGCAAGCGCGTTCGACCATGTCTCGCTTTCTGCTCTCATCGAGCCGCGCGACAAGCCCGCGGTCCATGAGAGCCGGGTACCATATAACCTTGCGCATGTTGAGCAGCGTGCGCTCCTCCGCCAAGTGATTGCCCCCGATGCCCTGGCGCTGTATCTCCTCAAGGCAAAGTGTCTCCCCAGTGACAGGCACGCCCTTGCCGAACTCGTGCACCCAGTGAGCGATCTCAATGTCGAGCAAGGCCTGCTCAGCCGAAAAGCACTTGCCGCCATTCAGTAGGCCGACAGGGTAGTTCACCCGGCCCGAGCAAAAGGAGGCCCAGAATTTGGCTAGTTTCTCCATGGCGGACTGGGTGCCGGGGTACTTGGCGTCAATGTAGCCGGTGCCTATACCGAAGTCGAAGCCGTACCGACGCTCGTGCAGCTCGGCGATGCCCAGGTCTAGCAGGATGGCCTCAGGTGCCGAGAAGCTCGCAGCGCCGGTAGACATGTCGAGCACGCCGCTGATCGCGCCGCCAGCAACCCAGGCATCTGAACAGGCACAGCGCACTGCCGTGGCTACACCCAGAACTTCAGCGTTGCAGAGGGCCACAGCAGCGGCCAGCGACATGGGGGCTGAGCCGCCAACAAGCGGCATCGGGATTACGGTAGTGGGCAACCCTCGCTGGGCTAGAAGCAGGAGCACCTCCGCCGCTTCGTGGGTCAGTATCAGTGGCGAAATCGTCTCCTTGGCGGTGACAAAGCAGGGGCTTGCCAAGTATGCCTCCCGGCTGCCCCGAACGATCTCTCCGATCTCCACCAGGAAATCGAGCTCTCGGGCATTCCAGACCTCGGTGGGGCCCGCTTTAGTGGTATAGCGTGCGATCACAGCCGCGGTCTTGACTCGCTGGAGCCGAGGGTCTACAGGTGTGCCGTCGTCTTCAAACATATACAGCACCGGGTTGCCGACGGTGGCGACCTCAGGCAAGGCCTGGCCCAGGCGCACCAACTCCACCAGGTCCCGGCGGGTGGGGGTGCGCACCTCTTGGCGCTCCCAATCCAGGTACTCCACACACGCGCCGCCGAACTTGGCCTGGATCGGGCCAGTGCACTTGGAGGAGACAACGCCATTGAGGATCAACGGCTTGCGTCCGCGGGCAAGGTCCTCCTGCATGCTCCGTATGGTCGCCTCCACCAAAGAGGCAGGAAAGCGGGCAACCTGTTTTGCGTGGTCCACAAGCGCGCCATGGGCCTCTAACGCCTCCAGCAGGGCCGTGGACACTATTTTCATCCCTGGCTCAGCCAGAATGGCCAGAGAGGCGTTGTGCAGCTCGTCCAGCTCATCATCAGTGAACAACGTTATGCCAAGGCTTGTGGCATCCATCACTCATCCCCTGCAAAGGACATCACGCACAGGACACAGCGATTACTTCAACGCCTCTTGCCCTGAGCCCTTCGATGAAATCAGGAGGAGCGGCGGAATCCGTCACGAAAACATGGACCTCGTCCAGAGGCAAAAAGGCCTGAAACTGATCCCGCCCGATCTTGCTTGAGTCCGCGGTGACGATCACTTTCTTGGCGCAGGTTGCCATCAGGCGATACAGGCCGACCTCGAGCACGTTGTCCGTGGTAAGTCCTCTATCCAGGCTCACGCCGTCAGTGCCAATGAACAGGGAGTCAACGCGGATTGAGCGCAAAGAGCTTTCCACCTGCTCGCCGACGAAATCGTCGAAGTCGTGCACGTACATGCCGCCCAGGAGGACGAGCCTCGTCCCCCGGAAGCGGCGCAATTCCGAAGCAATGACTAGGGAGCGCGTGACCACAGTCAGGTTGCCCGTCTCCAGGAGCTGCGCGGGAATGGCACGGGCCACTGCAAGGACAGTCGTTCCTGCGTCGAGGAAGACGGTGTCGCCTGGCCGGATGAGGCTGGCGGCAGCCCGGCCAATTGCTCTTTTGACCTCAACGTTTTGAAACAAACGCACGTCAAAACTGGGGATATGGCCACTAACGGGCAAGGCCTCGGCCTTGCCATGAGCACGCCTCAAAAGGCCCTGGCGCTCCAGGTAATCGAGGTCACGCCTTACGGAGACAGGCGACAGCCCAAAAAGCGCGGCAAGCTGCGCCACAGTGACCACGCCGCGCCGCTGCACCTCTGTGGCAATGGCGAGGCGCCTTTGCTCCACGGACTGAGGACGAGACTGTAGGTTGCTTGTCAAGGACTCGAGAGTGTCGGAACTGAGCGGCCCCACAGAGGCCTCTCCTACGCCACACCTTTACGAGGCAGTATAGCGCATCCTGCGCGTTCGGTCAAATATGGAGTTCAAGCGGCCCGCGTTTGACCTATCTCGCGAGGTCATTCGTTCGTTCCATAGGGACAAATCGAGTCCGAATCGACATATCAAAGCAGGCAATATGGCCAACGGTTGCAACCATTCTGCCTGAACCGATCGGCATTTGCGTCCCAAGTGCCGGCAGCTGCGAGCCGGACTGCGCCAGCTTTGACCTCTTCGGTTCCCCTGGGGCTCTGCCAATGTTGACTCAACCTTTCGACTGCTGGGCCTTTTCCACGCCAGGCCTGGACACAAGCATTCATGAGCTGAGAGCACCTTGGAGGTGGCCTCATGCAGGCGGCCGACAGGCGTCGCAGCTTGCTTGACGTGCTGGGCTCAGTTCCCGGCCCCAGCGGCAGGCAGGGACGTCGCTATCCCGTCGGGTCACTGCTTGCGGTTCCCATTTTGCCTGCCATGAACGGGCAGTCCCCACTGCGGGGCATGTGGCTGTGGACCGGGGCTCACTTGGTGTTCTTGCTCCGCTGTGCGCGCAATGTGAGTTTCCCCATGGACCGGCTGCCGGGCAGGGAGGTTGCGCCCGGGCTGAGTGCGACAGGCAACCTGGTGCTCAACGCCAGGGCCGACCGGCGCCTCAGCCTGCTCACCGGATAGCAAGCAAGAAAACTCGAAAGCCCTGCAGTTCATAACACGCTCCAGACAAAGTGCCTACGAAGCAGCATAATGTAGGTACATGCTTGTGGGGGTGCGGAATTTGGTGCAGCAGAGGGTGGGGGCAAGAGAGCTCAAAGCCCGCCTGGGCAGATACCTGAAAATCGTGCGCCAGGGCGGCACAATAGTCATCACGGACCGCGGCCGTCCTGTTGGCTGCATCATGCCGGTAGTTGCGTCCACAGAGGAAAAGCAGCTTCGGGCCTTGGTGGAGGCAGGCCTCGTAGAATGGGGGGAGAGGCCCTTATACCGCTGGGGCCGCCAGCCAAGTTGCTCCCCGGTGGCAAGACGGTGGCAGAGCTGCTGGTTGAGGCCAGAGATTGATCCGCTACTACGATGCGAGCGCCCTGGTGAAACGCTATGTTGACGAGCCAGGCAGCCAGGAGGTGCGGAGCCTGATGCAGCTTGACTCCCGCCATGTCACGGCAGCGGCCAGTGGCGCTGAAGTGCCCGCTGCGTTGGCGAGGGCTGTATGCGCTGGACGATCGGCGCCAGGCTGTTGCAAGAGAGTGGAGGCAGCCCCACCGAATGCAGTTTCGCGCTCAAGCATCTGCCACACTCACCGGCAGTTTCTCATCTACCCCTAAGGGCTTTAGCCGTGGGGCAACCACTTGCTGCCGCAGTGGTTGGGGGCTCAGAGAGGGATGCTTTCGGCGATGATGCGCTGCAGGAATTTGTCCCCAGCCGCCAGGCGCTCCTCAACCTCGGCTGTGGTGTAGACAAGGACGTCTGCATGGCGGCCGATGTCAAAGTAGGGCAGATAGGCGAGGATGCGCCTGTGCCAGTCCGTCTCCTCGCTCGCGTGCAACAGGAGGAGCACATCGACGTCGCTTGTGCCGTGCTGGTCGCCACGGGCCAGAGAGCCAAAGAGCCGCACCTCAGCCACCTCCGGGTGCTCAGCCCGGATGAGGGTGGCGATTTGCCGCAGCTGCTCAAGGAGGCTATCCCTCTCGAGCGATACTATCCTGACAGAACCGCATGATCGCCTCGGCGGCACGCACTGCCTCCTCGGCCATGGCCTGGCTGTAGTAATCCGCCGGCTTTCCCGCCGGAAACCCATCGGGGTAGCGTGTCGGGATGTAATAGCTGTCGAGCACCCTTGCCCTCTCGAGCACTCCCTCAGGTATGGGTGGGGACGGAAGCGCCCTCAGGAGTGCGGTTATGCCGTGCCCCCAGACGTCATGGCCCTGGTACATGAGCAGGGCCTTCACGGCTTTCCCTGCGGCCTGCTGGGCCGTGAAGCAGACCCACTCGGGGTAGCCGTGGCGCACATCCAGGCGGGCCTTTTCCAGGTCGCGCCATGCCTGCTCCATCCAGTCCCTGTACCGGTTCATGGCTCCTCCAGCTCACTATAACGCCGTCCGCACCACCGTGCACCTTCCTCAACGTAACAGTTCACCGCTAGGACACCGGTCAAGTATTAGGCGGCCATGAGGAGTTGAGGGTCATGGCTGAGTTGGTGGAGGTTGTGGAAGACTGCGGTGCGTCGCAGGTCGAACAGGTTCTTGCGCTCGCCGATGAAGCGGGCACGGTGTCCTTGGATGTGGCCCAGGTGGGCCAGGGAGTGCTCCACATACACCCGCTGGCGCAGCTTCTGCCTGCCAAGGGGAGGGAGCTGTTTCTGGCACAGCTCAAAGAGCAATCTCTCATCGGGGTGGACGGTGACAGTGTGGCCCCTGCGGCTGGTAGTGCAGCGTTCCCGCAGGCTGCAGCCAGCGCAGGTGGCCTGAGGGAAATGCACCACTCCTCCAGGCTGGAAGGGCTGCTCATCTGGTTGTGGCAGGTGAGCGTCCCTTGCTCCAAGTCCACGTGAAAGGCCGTCTTGGGCAGGCGCCTGCCGTTGCGGGCCGGCCAGGCCTTGCAGTTGACCTCCAGGCCCTCCTGGCCTCTCCCGCACTAGGCGGCTTGGGAGATAGGCGCGGTCCATGTGCAGCTCCACCAAGTTCACGTCCTGATAGCCCAGATCGGCCATGATGGCATCCGTGCTCGCCGCCTCGGGGACGTTGGCCGGCGTCACAGCCACCGCCCGCACCAGGCCGCTGCCCCAGCCTCCCTGGATATCTCCGCCAGCCCCCGCTGACGGGCAATGGCGCTCAGAGCCTTGCGCAGAGCGCGGCCCATGAGGTTGTATGTGTCCTCCACCCTGCCTGCTCCCCACAGAGGGCTGCTGTCCAGAGGAGCTCGCAACTGGCGGCGGCCGAAACCTTTCTCCCTCTGCGCCAAGGCCACCACCCTCTCGGTCAGGGGCCTGTCCATGTCCTTTTCGATCAGCCGCTGGCGAAAGGCCACCAGCGTGCCCTTGCTGAAAGGAGTCTGCTCGCAGTCCAGACAGTCCAGCACCAGCTGCCAGCGCCTGTCAATGACCGTGGCCTCTATGACCTCATCGTCGCAGACGCCAGCGTAGGCCTGCAGGACGGTGGCCAGGGCCAGGAGGGCCGGAGGTTGCCACAGCCTCGGTCTCATCGCCTCCTCTTCACTCGCGCCGGAGTCTTGCTCCCTGCTTGCCAGATTCAGACCAATACTCGAGCGACGTCCTAGCTCACCGATTTCCTGAAGCAGCTCAGCAGAGGGCTGAGCGGCCTCAGCGTCGATGGACATAGACCACGAGGAGCGCTTGCACAGGCCCCGCTTCAGCCGGGAGAGCATGCGCCGGCTGCCTCAGCCCGAGCGAGAGCGCGCAAGCCCGGGAGGCCCGCTGCGGCTGGCACCAGTGCGCTGGCCGAATCGGATATCCAATGGCACGCTCTCCGGGGGCACTCAGCTTTTTACACCACTTGGCAAGACGCACACGCCTCGGGTAGTGTCTCATTAGGTGGTGTAAAAGTGGCTTGACGGAGTGGCCATCGAGTGCTTCCCTGAGGGACATAATCAAATGAACAAGGAGCAAACGCTGGCCAGCCAGATTATGGATCTGATCGAGTACTTGCGCAACGTGGTGGCTGATGGGGGGATCGATTTGTTGCGGGAGGCGGTGCGGGTTGTGAGCTAGGAAGTTATGGAGGAGCGGCAGCAGCAGGAGGCGATGGTGCCACCGGTCAGGTGGGAGCCGGCCAGGGGGCCGAGGATGGGGGCGGCCATGGACGGGACGATGGTGCACGTGCGGGGTGAGGGCTGGCAGCGTTTACCAGGTGGGCAGGCGAGCGGTCAGGGAGGAGAGGACTGGGGAGCTGGTGGTAGTGGGGGAGGCGGAGCAGACGAGCTACGTGGCGCATCTGGGTGGGCTGGAGGCCTTTGGCGAGCTCATGTGGGCTGAGGCGAGGAGGAGGGGCTGGCTGAGGGCCAGGGACAGCCAGGTGCTGGGGGATGGGGCGCCCTGGATATGGAACCTGGCGGGGCTGCACTTTGGGGAGAGCCTTCAGCTGGTGGGCTGGTACCACGCGGTGAAGCATTTGGGGTGGCGGCCAGGTTGCTGCATGGGGAGGGGACGCCTGAGGCCAGGCGCTGGCTGTGCCGGGGCAAGGACAGGTTGTATCAGGGGCAGGCAGCGGCCATAGCCCAGGAGCTGTGGCAGGGGGCGGACTTGCTCAACTGGCAGGCTTGGTGCTTCCAGCACAACCAGCACCGAATGAGCTACATGGAGATGCGAGAGGGGGAATGGCCCATCGGCAGCGGCCCGGTCGAGAGTGCCGCCAGGCAAATCCAGCAGCGCTTTGGGGGGCCGGGCATGACGTGGAGCTGTCCAGGCGCAGAGCACACGCTGCCCATCCGAACGGCCATCATGAGCAGCCGCTTTGATGAACTCTGGCACACAGCCCACCACCCGCCACCAAACTGAAATGCGCCCAACTGTTACATCTGTTACATGGACTTTCCCTTCATGAAGTCTGGGCCGTACAATGGGCATGGAAGCTGGGGGTTGTCGCGCGGTTCTGGCGGATGCTGGTAATCGAGAGGGAGGAAGTTTACGAGGCGCTGCGTGCTTTGGGCGATAATGTTGCCCTTGCTGGCACGGCGCTTGCCTCCCGGCTCCCGGAAGTGGCCGCGGCTACGACGCTCGAGCAGCGGGCAGCGCGGCTGCGCAGCCTGCTCCTGCAAGCGATAGAGCTGCTGCGGCCACCACGGCGCAGCAGCTTTGGGTCGCTCGAATCTCGCAGCTACGACGTCCTCACCCTCCGCTACGTCGAGGGGCTCTCCGTGCGGGAGGTCTGCCAGGAGCTCTCGCTTGGACCAAGGCAGGTGCACCGGGCCCTGCGCGAAGCCGAGGCAAAGCTTGCGCGTGTCATTTCCGGCCAGGTTGCTGGTAGCGAACTGGCAGCAGGAACCGTGGGGGGAGACCCGCTGGCAGGCGAGCTCCTGACCTTGGATGCACAGCCGATGACAGTGCAGCTTGTGCCGGTATTGAGAGAGGCGCTTTCACTTGTGCAGCCGCTTGCCGAGCGGCTTGGAGTGACGCTGCAGATCGAGCCCCTGCCGGAATCGGCCCCCTGCCTGGGGGATCCAGCCATCCTCAAGCAGCTCCTGGTGCAGTTCACCAGTGCTGCGTTACAGGCAAGCGCACCTGGAGGAGCGGTCTCGCTTGCGCTCCACGCCGAGAGGGAGGGGCCTCTGCTGCAGCTGCGCTTTGAGGCGGAGCCGCCGCGCCTGCACGCGGAGCGCTTTGCCGCTGCTGAGCGCATTGCCCTTTCCCTGGGCATCCAGTGCCGTGCCGAGTTGCGCGCGTGTGGGCGGAGCGAGGTGAGGCTGCGCTTGCGCGCTGGTGGGCCGCTCAGGGTGCTGGTTGTGGAGGACAACCCAGGGGTGGCTGAGCTCTACAAGCGCTACCTTGCGCCGATGGGCTGGGTTGTGCACGTCGTCGCCGACCCGCGCCTTGCCGCCGAGGTGGCGAGGCGAAACCAGCCTGATGCCATTGTGCTCGACGTGATGATGCCCAAATCCGATGGCTGGACAGTTCTTGCACAGCTGCGCGCGCAGCCGGAGACGGCCTCCACGCCCGTGGTCGTTTGCTCTGTGGTGGACGACCCGGAGCTTGCGCTGACGCTGGGAGCTTCGGCCTATTTGCGCAAGCCCGTCTCGCGCTCGCAGCTCATAGCGGCGCTGCGGCGCTCTCTTGCGGCAGGGGCGGAGCAGAGACAAGCTCCAGGGCAGCACCGAGGAGCTTGAGGAGCTCGCCTGGCTTTGGCGGTTCGCCCCGGCGGAGGCAGAAGCTGAGCCCGGCGTGGCTGAGAGCATCTTCCCCGGGGGTGGCAGCCGTCACCGCTATGGCCGGCAGATCGCGAAGCGGTTCCAGCCTCCGCATCTCCTGCATGAGCTCAAAGCCGTTCATGCCGGGCATGACCACATCCACGAGAGCCACATCTGGCCTGGTGCGGCGCATGCGGCGCAGTGCTTCTTCGGCGCTGTAGGCCTTGAGCACTGCGCATCCTGGCGCATGTGCCTCCAGGATGCGCGCCACAAGCTGGACGAAGCCTCGGTCGTCATCTACAACCAGCACCTGCAGCCCGTCGGCTTTACCCGCGGCCTTGCGCAGAGCAGCAAGGAGCGCATCAGCAGCAACTGGCTTGGCGAGCACCGCTGAGAAAAGGCCATCGCCGGTGAGCCAGTGGGCGCTCGGCAGATGGCACTCGATGACGGGGATGCTTGGCGCGATTGCGGCAAGGGACACCTCCAGCGAGTGCTCCTTGCCAAGTGGCCTGTTGACGAGGACGGCAGCCGGCCGCATGGCGCCGAGCGCTGAGCCAAGCTCCTGCGGATCCGGCAGCGGCTGAAACTCAAAACCGTCCAGTCGCCGCTGCAGGTATGCGCAGGCACTGCCATCGTCGTTGACAACGAGGACGGGCTGCTTCAGCCTTGCCCTGGGGATTGGCCCTGCCGAGCCCTGCCGTAGGAGCGAAACGGATTTCTGCGCCAGAGGCAGCGTGAAGTAGAAGGTGCTGCCCTTGCCAAGTTCGCTCTCGGCCCAGATGCGCCCGCCATGGAGTTGTACAAAGCGCCTGGCAATGGCGAGGCCAAGCCCTTTCCCCGCATCTTGACCTTCCCTTGGCCTGCCCACCTGGTGGAACTCGTCGAAGATCACTTCGAGCTGGTCGGGCGGGATGCCGCAGCCAGTATCCTGGACGCTGATAAGAGCATGATCGGCACGCAACTCGGCGCGCACGCTGATGTGGCCGTGCTCGGTGTGGCGCACCGCGTTTGTGAGCAGGTTGAACAGCACCTGGCGGATGCGCACGGGGTCGATGAAGAGCGGCGGGAGGTCCTCCGGGCACTGTACCTGGATCGAGATGCCTTTTCTCTGGGCGAGGGCCTGAGCCGCTGCCACGGCCTCCTCTATGACGGCGCGCAGCTGGACCTCTTCCCGGCGGATGGGCATAGTGAGGGCATCGACGCGCGCCAGGTCGACGATGTCGTCGACGAGCTCTGAGAGGTAACTGGCGTTGCGCTGGATCTGCGCCAGGTCCCGCCGCAGGGCTGGTGGCCAATCGGGCAGGCCGTAGAGATCCGGGTTGAGATAGATGAGCTCGGCGAACCCCAGGACGATATTGAGAGGGGTGCGCAGCTCGTGGCTGAGGTTGGTGGCGAAGCGGCTGCGCAGGTCGCGCAACATCTCCGCCTCCCGGCGCGCGAGAGCCAGCTCCCTGTTTGTGTGCTCCAGGAGCTGGTAGCTTGCATCCAGGTCCTTGAGGGTGCGCTTGAGCTTTGCCTGTTTATCCCGCAGTTCCTCGGCAAGCAGCATCGCCTCAGCAGCGCGTTCGGAGTGCCAACGGAGTATCCTCTCGTAGTGATAGAGTGCAAGACATGCGGTCGAGGATATAGCAGCCAGCGACAGAATAGCAGCCATTGCTTGTTCCTGAAGCGCAATCCATGAGAGCCCGGAGACCATGATGACTGAGGCCATAGCTGCCTTGACGTTGACTAGACCTCCCAACATCAGGACAAGGACAGCATAAAGATAAACGATAGACGGCTGGCGCGACAGAAAAAGCCAAACGGATATCAAAGCTGCAACCAAGGCAAGAAACCATAGCCGTTTGGTGTTTATCTTACCGTCGCCTGATTGCCACATCAGCAGAAGGGCAAGAGATGCCAAGGATATCGTCAGGAAGAACGGTTCATCTCTGCGGCTGGTAAACGTCATAAGACACCACCCCAGCAGGCAAGCGAGGCTGCCAAGACCCATGTACCCCCGGAGCAAGGACGATCTGATGTCTTGTGTTGTGAGCTCTTGCAGGTGCTCGATTCGTAGAGAAGTCTCACTCATAATTCTTTCACCTCGAGGTACAGAACATTACCGACCGCCAGCAGGGACTGCGATTACTACTTGAAGACCGCATGCCCGCAAGGTTCAGGAAAGCCGACACCTGGATGTCACCTGGGAGACACACTTCCTAAGCCCAAGCCGCCTTAACTAGATTATACTTGAGTGCAAGGTCGAGCGGCGCGCGAGAGCCCTTCTTGTCACAGAGGCAAGAAGGCGAGCCACGCCGAACAGGCAAACACAGGAGAGGAGGAGTGTGCAATGCTAGGCCGCACTAGCTTTCAGGCGCTGCTAAGTATCATCGCTCTTGTTGCTCTAGTAATGGCTGGCTGTACAGCAGCCACACCGGTACCCACTCCAACCCTGGTGCAGCCTACACCGACAGCAGAGGCAACTCCCACAACAGAGGCAACTCCCACGACCTCCGAGGGGAAGCCGATCCCATCACCGACCGCTTTGGCTGTCGAAATTGGACCGGATGGAATGCTGGTACCACATCCGCTTTTTGTTGATGAGCATGGCAAGTGCACCAAGAATGTAAAGCTCAAGGTTATGGCACACGGCGATTACTT
>JAPWUW010000094.1 GCA_028275325.1 Anaerolineae bacterium
GAAAGGGCTCCTGAGCAGGCTCCTCTTCGGTGAGGCAGACGACTCGCGCCCGGCCGATCTGGCCCCGCTGCACGAGCTCTCGCCACGGGGGACGAACCCACTCCTTGACCCACTGTTCAGGGATTTGGAAAGGATCCTGCGCGCAAGCTGTCGGCCGGTGGCGCAAGCACTGACATCCTTCGCTCATCTCAGCGGCACTCGGTTGGGGGCGCTTGCCGACGAGCTTGCCTTTTACGTAGGGGCCACAAGGCTCTTCCGTCGGCTGCGCGCCGCCGGCCTGCCGCTCTGCCGCCCGCGTATGCTGCCCAAAGAAGAGCGAGCTTGCCGGTTCCGCGGACTGTATAGCATCAACCTGGCGCTGCGCCTTTTGGACCATGGCCCGCCGCCTGGGATGCCCGCAAGGCCCATCCCCAGTGATGTATCTCTGGGCCCAGAGGGTCGCTGTTGCGTGCTCACTGGGCCCAACCTCGGAGGCAAGACAACTTTTCTCCAGGCGGTGGGGCTGGCACACGTCTTGGCCCAGGCAGGGCTTCTTGTCCCTGGCATCGAGGCCGAGATCAGCCCCGTGGATGCTATTTACACCCATTTCCCAAAGGAAGAAAGGATGGACAGAGGCACGGGGCGCCTGGGAGAAGAGGCGCAGCGGCTGGCAGCCATTTTTGCCAGCGCGACCCCGTACAGCCTGGTGCTGCTGAACGAGAGCCTGGCCAGCACAAGCCCTGGGGAAGCGCTCTATCTGGGCAGAGACGTACTGGCGGCTCTGCGGCTGCTGGGTGCCAGAGCCATCTACGCCACACACCTGCATGACCTTGCGGAAAACCTCCACGAGCTGGACCTGCGCGCCCCTGGAGAGCCACCCACCGTGAGCCTTGTCGCCAAGATAGCAGCAGGCCAGAGCGAAGCCCTCGGGCGCACCTTCCGCATCGAGCCAGGGCCTCCGCAAGGGCGCAGCTTCGCAGCGGAAGTGGCAAGCGCCTTCGGCATAAGCTTTGCTCAGCTGCGCCAGAAACTTAGGGAGCGGGGCCTGATTCCTGAATAACGCCCCTCCCTCCTGGCACAAGCGGTGCCCGGGCGCTCAGAGAACCACTGCCTGGGCGCCCGGGCGCAGCCAGCTCGCTGGGCAAGCTTCTTCCCCTGCCAGCTCACCTGCGGTTGCCGCCGCCTCACTCGAGGCGGGCCCAACCTCTGGCCAGTCGCCCTCTCCAACACCCAGGTGGCACCTTCGCTCTCGGGCGACCATCGCCGCATGGGTTCCCATCCTGGGAGGTCGCAAGCGCCATTTGCTCGAGGCAGAGCTGGCGTAACTGCCTGCCAGGGGCAAAGCCTTGAGCCCCTTGCAACAGCCAAAAAGCGTGCCCCCTAGAGCGGCAAAAGAGCCACCTCCTTGGGGGCGAGCGAAATACGAAAAGCCAGTTCGCCCGCGGCGTGCAGCACCAGGCCAGGGTGCAGCGAGCGCGGCTGAGCAGCACCCAAGCGCAGCTCCGCTGGCAGCAGGAAAAGCCCGTGCCCAAAGTTGCAGGCGCAGGCCCAACCGCGCACGAACGCGCCGAACCCTCCCACCGGGCTTTCGCTCACCGCAAATGTCTCGCTGGCCGTTTCCTCATGGCTCTGATGCGGGCACCAAAGCGCAGCGAGCGCCCCAATCCGCTCGCCCGCTGCGAAGCTCTGGGGCACCCCCACGCTGCAGAGTGTGAGGAGGTCGCTTACAGCATGCCATACAGGGAAATGGTGCCGGTTGCGATAGGTAGCCCGGCCGCTGCTCACGAAACGAAAGCCAAATCTGTCATCCACATTCACCCAGTCACTGGGGGAGAGTTCCAGCACCAGCTCGTCCTCGGCGCTTGTCGATGGGTACCCCGGAACCGCCCGTTCCCCGCCTGCCCAGTATATCGTGCGCAGCGGCGATGTTCCCGCTGGCGCGAAGTAAGGGTCATTCATTACCTCAAGCTCGCCCAAAGCAAGCTGAGTGACGACTATGTCCTGCAGGGCGGTGAGCCGCTCGTACGTCACGGAGCGCCCGTCTGGCAAAGACGCCCAGAAGGCTTCCTGAAGCACCGCCCCCTCGGCAAGCTCGCGCACGAGCATGGCCGCCACCGCGTCCCTTCCCTCGCGCACGGTGAGCGCGACCTGCCTCTCGCGGCGCGCCCTGCCCTCGACCTCAACCCGTGCCAAGAAGGAACCAATGCGCGGGCCCACAAGGCGCATTCCCTCGCGTGTGTTGGGCAGCACCATGACACTGTTCCGCCAGGAGAAGCTGGTCTTGCCACTCCCATGCCGGTGCATGATGAAGCCCCCGTGCGGGTAGATTCGCACGCCTGCCGCTCGCCGCTCGAACTCCTCTGGCTCGGCAGGTTGTGGCCCTTCACCGGCCAACCGGTGCGCCATGTTGGCCATGGCAAGGGAGCTCACGGCCCGCTCCGAGAATATGGCGGGGTCCTGGATGCTATGACAGCACGCGACAACACTCTCCGGCACCATGCGGCCCCCATGGTAGCTGCTAGAGCGCTCCACTACCGCCAGCGCCCGGCGCTCCAGCAGGGAAGCATCGCGGTCCTGCAGGAAGAGCGCAGCGGCAGCATGCAGGAAGCAGGCACCGGTGTACGAAAGGTACGGCCAATCCATTCCTTGAACCGGTTGCAAAGCACCATCATCATCGGCCCAGGTCTTGAGGATGTTGTAGATATCCTGCCGGTGCCAATAAGCGTGCGGCGGCACGCTCGCACCGTAAAGAAGAGCAGTAACGTTGAGCTGCCCCAAGAAGGTGACGCAGCTGCTCATGTAGCCGGGGTGCACAATGTAGTGGTTCTCGACGCTCCCGTCCGGCAACACAGTGAACCGCCGCTCGCACAGATCGCGAACGGTGCGCCCCTCAGCAAAGTGCGAGTAGTCGTGCATGTCCTGAGGCATTGTGGCCGTGCAGAAGCACCAGAGCTTTAAATTCTCCCAGATCTCCTGGGCCCGCGGATACTCCGGCAACAGCAACAGGGAACTGAGAAGCCCCTCGGAGGTCCAGCCGTTCTCCTCCATCTGCGTGTCGGCGTACACACCGCTGCGCGGCGGCATGCCCCCGAACCGCGAAAGGTAATCGGCAGCAACTGCTCTGAGTAGAGCGCGATCCTCTTCTGTCAGCAGGTCGTCCAGAAGGGCAGCAGTGCGCGCCAGGTGGCCGATGGTAACGCCACATTGGCTCTCACGGAAGAAGCCTTGTCCGCGCTCCCCCCACTTGGTGCCCGCGGGCTCCTTGCGCCCCCAGCTCTCAGTCGGACGCAGGCAATCCGCTGGCCCCGCATCGTGGGTAAAGCACAAGTAGCGCAGCGCGCAGCGAGCGATGTGCCGAGCCTCCTCACGCGAGAGGCCAGCGATGCTCGGGTCATACTCTGCCGACGAAGCAGCTATGGCCAGGGTCTCCATGGGCGCGGCTGTCTCCAGCCCGTACCAATAGACCCCGCCGAAAAAGTGGCCACACTCAGGCCGCCCGCTCCACTCGTTGTAGTACCGCATTCCGATCGGGATCCACCGCAAAACAAGGTGCAGGTAGCGGCGGCTCAATGCATTCTCTTGCTCCGGCACCCTAGCTGGCCGTAGAGCATTGCCTGACGGCATTTCAGCCATACGTCTTCACCTCGCGTAGGCGTTGGCGGCTAGTATACTCCTCACCCGCTAGACGCACACAGCCCGAACTGGCCTTGTAAGGCCACTGACAACGATGTAGCATTGCCACCAGTAGCGCGACGAGCAGCGCTAGCTCCGCACAGATGAGGCAAGGGAGGTAAAAGTCCATAATGACCAACCGTGAGCGCATTATGGCCATCCTCAATTACGAGCCGTACGACCGGCTGCCCATCCTGCACTTTGGCTTTTGGCGCGAAACACTCGAGAAGTGGGCCCAAGAGGGGCACCTGACGGCGGAACAAGCAGCAACCTGGGCCGATGGCAACCCGGTGGATACGCAAATCTCGCAGAAGCTGGGCTTCGACTGCAACTATGCCTCCACGTTCAATCCTGCCACCCACCTTTACCCTCCGTTCGAGGAACAGGTTCTGGAGGAGCTGCCCGACGGGTCCCAGAAAGTGCTCAATGCCGACGGCGTCGTTGTCTTGCGCAAGCCAGGCGCGACGGGCATCCCCTCTGAAATCGACCACTACCTGAAAGGGCGCAAGGAATGGGAAGAGCTCTACCTGCCTCGCCTGCAGTTTGCGCCGGAGCGCGTGCTGAATGCCCTGGTACGCGTTGGCGACCACATGGTGCCCTTCGGGCAAGGAGGGCTGGAGTTCCTGCGCCAGGGAGAACGGGACTATCACTATGGCCTCCACTGCGGGAGCCTCTACGGCAACGTGCGCAACATGCTCGGCCTTGTCGGTTCCGCCTATCTCCTTGTCGATGATGAGCCACTTTTCGACGAGATCATCAACACGGTCGCGGAACTGTGCTTTCAGTGCGTGCGGTTCACCCTGGAGGCTGGCGCGCGGTTCGACTTCGGCCACTTCTGGGAGGACATCGCCTTCCGCCAGGGGCCGGTTATCAATCCCGCCGTCTTCGCGGCCAAGGTAGGGCCGCATTACAAGCGCATCACCGATCTCCTGCATGATTACGGCATCGAGATCGTCTCCGTCGATTGCGATGGCAAGATCGACGAGTTGATCCCGGCTTGGGTGGCCAACGGCGTGAACACCATGTTCCCCATCGAGGTTGGCACCTGGGGGGCAAGCATCAAACCCTGGCGCGAACGCTACGGGAAAGTGCTGCGCGGCGTCGGTGGCATGGACAAGCGCGTCTTCGCCAGGGACACGGCAGCTGTCGATGCAGAGATCGAGCGGCTCAAGCCGCTTGTGGCGCTGGGCGGCTACATACCCTGCCCGGATCACCGGCTCCCGCCCGATGCCAAGTGGGAAAACGTGCAGTATTACTGCCAGCGCATGCGCGAGACCTTCTGAGCCACAAAAAAAGTGAGAACGGGGCCGCTTCTCCGAGCAGAGCCCCGCCCTCGAACAGAAGGAGTGGAAGGGTAAACCGCAGCTACAGCCTACTACAAGGGGCAATGCCCTGTCTGTAAAGCCAGCGTGAGCTCGGCGTAAACTTAGCGTAAAGAACCCGGGAGCCTAGCGAAGCCACAGGAAGGGGTTGTCTGCCATGAAGGAGGTCGATGCGCGGGGGCTTTCTTGCCCACAGCCAGTGCTTCTCACAAGACGGGCCATGCAGGAAGGGCAGCCAGTGGTGACCCTGGTCGACAACGAGACGGCCCGCGACAATGTCGCCCGTATGGCCCGCGCTGCAGGCTGGGGTGTGTCCATCGAGCAAAGGGGAGCGGGGTACGCCATTCACCTTACGCCGCCCCCCTCAGGGCAAGAGCCCTTGCCCACCGCAAGCGAGCAACGCCCAGCTCGGCTGCAAGGCCAGCGCGTGCTGCTGCTTGCCGCCGACAGCATCGGCCAAGGAGATGAGGAGCTCGGCCGCATCCTCATGCGCTCGTTCCTGCACACACTCCTCGAGCTGGAGCCAAAGCCAGATCTCATCATCTGCGCGAATGCCGGTGTCAAGCTCGTGGTGCAAGGCTCGCCCGTCCTCGAGGAGCTGCGCAGCTTGGCCGAGCGTGGCGTGGAGATCCTGGCATGCGGGACCTGCCTGGACTACTTCGGGCTGAAGGATAAAGTGGCGGTCGGCACAGTCTCCAACATGTACACGATTGCCGAGCGGCTCCTTGCTGCCGATATTGTGGTGCGGTTGTAGCTTCAGCCTGCCGCCCTGCAGCTGCACGCCGCGCGCACTAGCCTCGAGACACTGAGGCTTCGTGTTGTGCGGGAAGGGCGAGGGGGACCGGTTCAGGCCCCCTCGCCGCCTGGTTCACTGTTGTCCTTTGCCGCTGCTAATCGCCGCCTGCTCCGTCTCGCTCGCCTCGCAGCTTGGCTCCTCGCGGCAGAAGGCGAGCTCATCGCCTTCAAGCTCCACCCTGACAATATCTCCACGCTTGAGCTCACCGCGAAGGAGCCGCACGCTGAGTGGGCTCTCCACGTAGCGCTGCAGCGTCCGGCGCAGAGGCCGCGCACCGAATTGTGGGTCAAAGCCCTTTTCCGCGAGCCACTCGCGCGCCGCTTCCGAGAGGCACACCGACACGCCGTGCTCCGCCAGGCGCTCCTGGATTTCCCGCATCTGCAGGTCCACTATCCGGCGCACATGCTCCTTGCTCAACGGATGGAAGATGATCACCTCGTCTATGCGGTTCAGGAACTCTGGCCGGAACGTGCGCTTCAGCTCCCGCTCGATCGCCTCCTGTGGGATCTCCGTCCTCTCTGCTCCTGCCTCGCCCACGCGGAAGCCCAGCGAGCCCGCCTTCCGGAAGTGTTCTGTGCCCACGTTGCCGGTCATGATTATTACAGTGTTGCGAAAGTCCACCGTTCGGCCGTGGCCATCCGTGAGGCGCCCGTCGTCCAGGATCTGCAGAAGCGCGTTCCAGACCTCCGGATGCGCCTTTTCGATCTCGTCGAAGAGAATGACGCGATAGGGCCGCCGCCGCACCGCCTCCGTCAGCTGGCCACCTTCCTCGTAGCCCACGTAGCCGGGCGGCGCCCCAATCAGCCGGGCAACCGTGTGCCGCTCCTGGTACTCCGTCATGTCCACGCGCAACAGGGCATCAGGGTCGTTGAACAGGAACTCCGCCAGCGCCTTGGCAAGCTCCGTTTTGCCCACGCCCGATGGTCCAAGGAAGATGAACGAGCCAATGGGCCGGCGAGGATCCTTCAGCCCGGAGCGAGCCCTACGAATCGCGTCGGATACAGCAGCCACCGCCTGCTCCTGCCCCACAATTCGCTGGTGCAGGAACTCCTCCATGTGCAACAGGCGCTCCGCCTCGCTTTGGAGAATGGTGTTCACCGGGATCCCCGTCCAGGAGGCGACGACGGCTGCGACATCCTCCTCAGTCACTATGTCATCCAGATTCTGCTCCTTGAGCCAAGCTTGGTAGCGCTGGTTGTAGATGGCCTCAAGCTGCAGCCGCCGGGCCTTGCGCTCCGCTGCACGCTCGTAGTCGCGCGCCACCCATGCCGCCTCTTCCTCGCTCGCCAACTGGTCGAGCTCGCGCTTCATTTGCTTGAGCTCAGCCGGCATGCTGTACATGGCGATCCGCACGGACGAGGCGGCTTCATCCATGAGGTCGATGGCCTTGTCCGGCAGTCGCCTGTCTTGCACGTACCGATGCGAGAGGCGCACTGCCGCCTCAAGCGCCGCGTCCGTGATCTTCACCTTATGGTGCTGTTCGTAGCGCTCCCTGAGGCCACGCAGCATCTCAAGCGCCTCTTCCACAGTTGGCTCATCCACGAATACGGGTGCGAACCGCCGCTCGAGGGCCGAATCTCTCTCGATATACTGGCGGTATTCGTCCAGCGTGGTCGCGCCTATGCAGCGCAGCTCGCCGCGCGCCAGCGCCGGCTTCAGCATGTTGCTTGCATCTATGGCCCCTTCCGCTGCCCCAGCACCAACGAGCGTGTGCACCTCGTCGATGAAGAGGATCACCTCGCCCTTTGACCTCTCGATCTCAGCCAAGGCCGCCTTCATCCGCTCCTCGAACTCGCCGCGGAAGCGCGTGCCCGCGACCATCGCGCCGAGGTCAAGCGCAATGATCCGCTTGCCCATGAGCAGCTCCGGCACGTCACCAGCCGCAATGCGCTGTGCCAGACCTTCCACAATGGCCGTCTTGCCCACGCCTGCGTCGCCAATGAGCACCGGGTTGTTCTTGGTGCGCCGGCATAGCACCTGCATGACGCGCAGGATTTCTTCCTCCCTGCCAATGACGGGATCGAGCTTGCCCTCTTGCGCAAGCCGAGTCAGATCTCGCCCGAAACGTTCCAGTGTCTTCAGGCTCGGCTCAGCGCCAGCCTCCCCTGTGCCCTCAGAGCGCAGGGCACGCAGCGCTGCCTCTATCCGCCCAGTTGTTATGCCGAATTCGGAAAGAAGCCGCGCCGCCGGCGTGTTGCGCTCTTTGGCGATCCCAAGGAACAGGTGCTCCGCAGCAATGCGCTCAGCTCCCAGCCGCCGCGCCTCACTTGCTGCATTGTCCATAAGGAACTTGAGCCGCGGCGTGATGAAAACCTGCGCAATCCCCGGGCTTATGTTGTAGGAGACGCCAGCCGATGGCGTGGCAGAGAGCAGCTGCTCCACCCGGCCGCGCAGCTGCCCCACGTTCACCGACATGCGCTGCAGGAGCTCCGGCACAATCCCATCCGGCTGCTCAAGCAGCGCAAGAAACACATGCTCCGTATCCATCTGCGTGTGCCCAAAACGCTGCATAACCTCCAACGCTCGCATGGCAGCATCCTGGGCATCATCGCTCAGCTTGTCAAAACGCATCATCTCAGCCAACTCTTATGCCTCGCTAACTTGATAGCCTCTACACAACATTATACCACTTCATAGCAAAGACCCGAAAATGTCGCCATCCAGTTGTCAGGTGGCTTCAGCGCACGGCAACTGGCTCCTTGCGCTGGAAGGTGAGCCCTTCAGGGCCGGCGTCGACCAGGATGGAATCCCCTTCGCGGAACTCGCCCTCCAGCAGCTTCAAGGCCAGCTTATCGGCAAGCTCCCGCTGGATAGCCCGCTTCAGCGGGCGCGCGCCGAAAGCCGGGTCGTAGCCCACATCGGCCAAGTACTGCAGCGCCGCATCCGTGAGCTCGATCTCGAGCTTGCGCTCAGCAAGCAGTCCCTGCAGCCTGCGCACCTGGATGCGCACGATCTCCATCAGCTGTTCGCGCTGCAGCGAGTTGAAGATGATGATCTCGTCGATCCGGTTTAGGAACTCGGGCCGGAAGTGCGCGTGCAGCGCGTCCAGCACCAGCCGGCGCATCTGCTCGTCATCGCGGCCTCCAAGCTCGTGGATCCACTGGCTCCCGATATTGGAGGTCATGATTATGACGGTATTGCGGAAGTCGACAGTGCGGCCGTGCCCATCAGTCAGCCGGCCGTCGTCGAGCACCTGCAGGAGCACGTTGAACACCTCAGGATGCGCCTTCTCGATCTCGTCAAAGAGCACCACTGAGTACGGCCGCCGGCGGACTGCCTCCGTGAGTTGGCCACCCTCTTCGTAGCCAACGTAGCCTGGCGGAGCGCCAATGAGCCTGGCCACGGTGTGCCGCTCCTGGTACTCGCTCATATCGATGCGGATCATGGCCTGCTCGTCGTCGAATAGGAACTCAGCAAGAGCGCGCGCCAGCTCCGTCTTGCCGACGCCGGTTGGCCCAAGGAATATGAAGGAACCGATGGGCCGGTTCGGGTCCTGCAAACCAGCACGAGCGCGGCGCACCGCGTTGGCCACCGCTTGTATGGCGTGGTCCTGGCCAA
>JAPWUW010000095.1 GCA_028275325.1 Anaerolineae bacterium
GTTCACTGGGCAGCAGCAGGGCGAAGTGGTCTCCGGCATAGACCGCCAGCTCCCTCTCCGGCAGGGGCAGGGCGGGTGGACCTGAGTTCAGGCTGCCCAGGGGCTTGTCTTCCTCCGTTTCCTGGATGTAGAAGCCAAGCAGGGTGAAGGCAAGCAGGCAGAAGTGCACCATGGCCTGGGCCACGCCCAGCCGGCAGGGAGGCAGGTCATCAATCTGCCAGTAACGAGTGAGGTTCATGTAGGTCTCCTCCAGGAACCAACGCCGCCTGTCGTCCTCCAGGATGACCTGCGCCTCCCTTGCCTCTGCCGTGGTCAGCAGCCCCCTGTGCACCACCTTGTCCGCATAGATGTCCCGGATCAGACAGCCGCAAAGCGGCGCGCTGCACCCTGCCCACTCCGGCTCCAGATCACTGAACCCGGTCACGATCCGCCTCGGCGTCGGCCCATCATGCAGCCGCGGAGGCTCAACCTCCCGCCACTGGGCGTCAGAAAGCCGGCTCAGGTCCTGCATCTCCTCCATCACCAACATGTCCTGCTTCACCACCTGGGTGCCATGGCCATAGAGCTGACTTATCCAGGCGCCATCCAGATAGCCCCGATCCAGAAACAGATGTTTGGCAAATCCTTCCCCCAACACCTCCTCCGCCGCTGCCATCAGCCTCTTGCCCACCACGGTCTCGTTTTGCTCCTCGGGAACAAACTGCCGGTAACAGTTCACGGTTGGGGGGGAGGAGTTTGGGATTGTGCGCAGGGGCGCGGGATAGGGTGCTCAATGGACAGGTAGCTGGAACCAGCGACTCGAGAGGAACTGCTGGCGGCAGTCGCCCAGCAGGCGAATGTCATTGCAAAGCAAGAAGAGCAGATCGAGGCTCTGTGGGCCAGGATAGCGGAGCTAGAGAGCTGGGCGAGTCAGGCTCAGGCAGGCGGGCGCCGAAGTTTGTGTGAAGAGGCGCCACAACAAGGCAGGGCTTTCCAGTTTCGCCAGCTCGGGTATTCTTGAGCTGAAGGCATCCTGGAAGTGCTCTCATGAAGGCGGCTGATGGTGCCCACAGCTTGCTTGAGGTGCTGGGCGCAGTGTTTGCGTCTTGTCAAGTGGCGTGAAAAGCCCAGTGCCTCCTGAGAGGGTGTCATTGGGTATCCGCTGCGGCCAGCGCACTGCGCCAGCCGCAGCGGGCCTTCCGGGTTCGCCTGCTCTCGCTGGGGCTGGGTCGGCTTGCGCATGGGCTCCCGCCTGAAGCAGCGCCTTTGCACCTGCTGGCCTTCTATCTCCATCAAGCCTGAGACCGCCTCCCCTTTGTCGAGCCGCTTGAGTGGACCGGTGAGACAGATGTTCATCCAGCGTCTCCGGGAAAAGCATGCAGGCCACAGTCACCCCCAGGTCGCGCTGGGAGTCGCTTCCGGGGTCTGCACTAGCGCCAGTTCTATCTGCCGCTGATGCCTGCACAACGCCTTCGCCCCGGATTCGCGCAGCTGCGGCGATCGGCATCCTAGCTGCGACTGGGTAGATGGATCGCTGGCCCGGGCGATGCGTGCGGGGGCGGCCAGAATGGGGTGGAAAAGGGCCAACCAGCCGCTGTCTCGAGGCCACGAGCTTGCCCGGAGCCTCCGCCAGGCGGTTGTTGTGTTGCCCATCCTTATCGCCACAACTGTCCTTGTGTTGCACAAGATGGACAGATGTGCAGCACAACACCGCGGGGAAGGCGGGGCTAGGGGGTCGATTTTGCGCGGCACAATCATCACCGCCTCGCAGCAGGTCAGCGGGTGCCCGGCTTCCAGAAGGCTGCAGGTCATGCCAGAGCATCGCATGCCGCAGGGGATTGATCGCAGCACTGCTCTGGCGCGCTGCAGACGAAACCAAGAACCATCAGGGCTCCAGCCTCGTGATGCCCTCTATCCTGGCCAAGTCCGCGTCGTGGCTGTAGATCTCCTTTTGGCCTTGGGCCAGCATCAGAGCAGCATTGTAGGCGTCGGCAAAGCTGATACCCTTGTCGCAGTACAGGTCGAGGGCCTGCTGTAGCAGCCGTTTCCCGGGCAGCTTCAGGCCGCGCAAGCCTATTATGGGAAGCAGAAGTTCCCGGATGCGCTCCCGGCCGACTCCGCAGCGACGCCCCAGAGTGTAGACCACCTCGAAGATGACGATGTGGGAGAGGTGGCAAGCCTTTCCTCCCCCCTTTCCGCTCGCAAAAGAAGCCTTAGGGCAGCCTGGGCTTTCACCTCATCATCGCGGGTGAGGTAGCGCAGGATGACTTTGGTGTCCAGGAACCTGGCCACGATGGCCTAGCCCCCGCTTGCCTCCCGAGCTATAGCTACCTCAATCTACTCCCTGATCCTGCCGAAGTCCTCAGGCCGCTGCCCGGGGCCACAGCGCCAAAGCCTTCCAGTAAGCTGGAAGGCGCAGGCCTGACGATGGCCCTGTCGCCCTGCATCTTGCAGGCAACTCTATCCCTGGGCCCGATGCCCCAGGCTTTGCGGATAGGGGCGGGGATGGTCACCTGGCCCTTCCTGGTGATGGTGCTCAGCATCTTCTTCATGGTACTACCTTCATTGCCAGCATTACCGACTTGAATGGCAGTGTCAATAAAGCGGGTCAGCAAACAGGGCTTTGCAGTTTTCTGAGTGTGATGCATTCTTGAACTGAAGGCGTTTTGGAGGTGGCCTCATGCAGGCGGCCGACAGGCGTCGCAGCTTGCTTGACTTGCTGGGCTCAGTTCCCGACCTCAGGGGTGGGCAGGGACGTCGCTATCCCATCGGATTCCCTGCTTGCGGTTCTCATTCCACCTGCCATGAACGGGGAGTCTTCCCCGCTGGGCATGTGGCCCTGGGCCAGGGCCCACGCGCCGTTCCTGGCCGCTCGTCTGCGCTTTCACCGCCAGCGCGTCCCTGCCCTTGAGGCTTTCAAGGCCTGGCTTGCAGCCTGCGATGCCGAGCGTATGAGCCCTGCCACGGTTACAGGCGTCATCTGAGCGTACAGCATGCCCTGGAGTGCCTGCGCGGACACTGGGAGATCGAGAGCCGGCTTTGCTGTGCGCGCGATGTGAGCTTCTGCGAGGACCGGCTGCCAGGCCGGGTGGTTACGCCTGGGCTCGAGCGCGATCCGGAACCTGGCCCTCAACCCCAGCAGGGCCCTCTGCTGCCGGTTCTTGGTGGGCGCCTTGCGGGCCCTGAGCGCCAGGGCTGACCGAGGCCTGAGCCTCCTCACCGGCTGATAACCACGAAAACCGGAAAGCCCTGACAAGAAGGCTGGACCCTCCCGGCCTCGCAAGCGCCGGGCCCAGGCCTTATTGCGTCTACAGGAGGGCGCCTGCGCTTGGCCCCATCACAGCTGGCGCTGGCATCACTTTGGGGGCTGCGCTCGGCAACTCGACCTGGATGGCAGCCGAAAGTCGGGCGGAGCATCGTGCAGTTAGCCGCCGCATGTCCGGCAGTCCATGGACGGCAGCCCTGAACAGCCTTGCCTCGAGCCAGCGTTGTGCCTTTCGGTGCGCCAGCTGCCCAAGGCACCGTTTGGCCTCATGCGGCAGGTGCTGCATGAGGTGGTGGCGAGGGCGGAGCGCGCTTGGCGAAGCACTCATGCCACCCTAGGGTCAGGTGCAGGGTCCAAAGGCCTACTCGTCATGGCTCATACCGCTGCCATAGGCTCCTGCTTTCCATGTCCGAGGCTTCCTGCGGTCCGGCTGAAGTGTAGGCACGCTCTAGCGCTTGATGCCTGTCATCGTGATTCCCTCGATGAACTGCTGCTGCCCGACGAAGAAAAGCACTATGACCGGCACCGTGGTCACTAGCGCTGCGGCTGCCAGCAAGTTCCACTTGATCCCCTCCCGGCTGAGAAACGCGTACAGCCCCAAGGATAGAGGATACAGGCGGGCATTGTTGAGGTAAATGAGGGGGCCCATGAAGTCATTCCAGCTCCACATAAAGTTGAAAAGCACCACCACCAGCACTGCCGATCTCATCAGCGGCAGCATTATCCGGTAAAAGATCTCGAGCTCGCTGGCACCATCGACTTTGGCAGCATCACTCAGCTCCTGTGGCAGTGTCATCATGAACTGGCGCAGCATGAAAATGAAGAACGGGTTGCCAGTCCAAGCAGGAATAATTAGTGGCCGATATGTTCCAATCCAGCCTAGCCACTTGAAGATGAGGTAAGTAGGAACCATTGTGACGACGCCAGGAATCATGAGGGTGCCAAGGGTAATGGCAAACAATGCTGTCCTGCCTGGGAAGTCGATGCGCGCGAACGCATACGCCGCCAGGCAGCTTGCGGCCGTCACGCCCAATGTGGAGAACACAGCGTAGTAAAGACTGTTCCAGAACAGCCGGAGGAACGGAAAGGCCGGATGCGTGAGTGCCAGGCGGAAGTTTTGCCACTGTACAGGCCGTGGCACCCAGATGGGCGGGATCGTAAAGACTTGGTTCAGTGGCTTGAGGGCTGTCACGACAAGCCACAGGAAGGGAACAAAGAAGGCAAGCGCTACAAGCACCAAGAGCGAGTACGCAAAGGTCGACGCCAGTGCACGCCGCAAGTAGCGCCGGGAGTGACGCCTGCTCTGTAAGAACAGCCGAGGAGCCCCGAGCGCCACGCTCATCGCACGCCCCCTTCGTAATACACCCAGCGCCCAGAGCTGCGGAAAATCAACACGGTAAGACACATGATCACCAGAAAGAGAACCACTGCCATTGCCGAAGCATAGCCCATTTCAAAGTACCGGAACGCCTGCGCGTAGAGGTAGACCATGTACATAAGGAGCGAATCCAATGGGCCCCCTGCAGAGCCGGACAGCCCGCCACCAGCGATGGTGCCTGCGGCGCCAGCCACAAAAGCAGATGTGAATACCTGGAACGAGTTTATGATCGCCATGACCAGGTTGAACAGAATCACCGGCGAGATCATCGGGATGGTTATGTTCCAGAAACGCCTCCAGGCACCCGCCCCATCAATTGTCGCTGCCTCGAGCATTTCGCTGGGCACTTCCTTGAGGCTGGCGAGGAAGATGAGCACCGCCGGCCCCATGGTCCACAATGATAACAATAACAGGGCCGGTTTCGACCAGCGAGCGTCCGAGAACCAGCCGGGGGGAGACGACACCCCAAGCTGCATTAACAAACTGTTCACGAGCCCCTGGCGTGGTTCGAGGATTACCTTCCACAGAAGGGTGGCTGCCACTGGCGGCACCAGGCTGGGCATGTAATAAATGGTGCGGAAGACGCTCACGCCCCGCACTCGCGCGTTCAGCAGCAGGGCAAGGAGCAACGAGAGACTCAGGCTCAACGGCACGTACAGGGCAGTGTAGTAGAGGCTGTTTGCAACACTTATCCGCAATCTCTGGTCATTGAAGAGAAGGTTGGCGTAGTTCTGCAGCCCTACGAAGCGTGGTGGCTGGAGGATGTTGTACCTTGTGAAGGAAAAGTAGAAGGAAGCTAGAGTAGGGTACGCTGTGAACACAAGAATGCCGATAACCCACGGCAGGCAGAAACTGTACCCAATGGCTGCTGCCTGGAGCCGCCGTGACCTCCACAGGCTGTGTCTCAGGCTGCAGGGCGACTGTGCTTTGGCCATGCTCCCACCCGATCCCTGGAATTGACCACTACAGTTGGTTGCTGCAAGTAGAATGGAAGTGCCCCTTCTGCCGGAGGCAGGAGGGGCACCATCATGGCCACCGTCAAATAGCGGCTGTGGCCAGAACTTCCTCCAGTTTGCCCTGACAGGCCTTCTGGGCATTCTGTGCCGCCGTCTTGGGGTCTGTCACCTTATGGAGCACCTGATCCAGCATCCGGTTGATTTCGTCGTTGGCAAAGTCATCGACAGGTGAGTTCCACTGGATGACAATATCTTCCATGATTTGGCGGCCAAACTTGGCTATCTCCCTGGCCTTTTCCTCCCCAACGCGCGCCACATGCACCTTGCTTGGCGGGTCGAAGGGGAAATCCTTCCAGGCAGGCGTGTCCGCCCATTGGTTCCACCACCACTTGGCCCCGTCGATTGTGCAGTAGGCCACGAACTCAAAGGCCTCCTTGGGATGCTTTGCGTGTGACGGGATGAACATCATGTTGGGCCAACATGAATTGTACGGCCTCATGCCGACTGCCCTGGTAGGCACTGTGGAGTAAACGTACTTGAACTCGGGCGGGCAGTGGGCGAAATTCCAGAAGCCGTCAATCGTCGCTCCCTGGATGCCCATGGGCATTGCGTTGGCTGGGTAGAGGCCTCCCCAGTTACCCTGGGCCATCACCCGGTCTATGTCACCCTTGTACTCCTCATCCAGCCAGCGCACCAAGTATTCCAGGAACGCGATGTTTTCTTCTCTATCTATGGTGTACTTCTCGCCATCCCACAGGCCCCCACCGAAGGCGGCAAACTGCCCGTACATGCTGTACCCGGTGTTGAATGGCAAATAGCCCGCGTATGCGAGCCTGTCGCCCTCCCACCTCGTCATCTTGGCTGACCATTCTCGCAGCTCGTCATAAGTCTTGGGGAGCTTGTCCTGCTCAGTTGGCAAGCCGAGTTCCTGCAGTTTGGCCTCACTGTAGAAGGCCAGCGTGGGGCTGGCTGTGCAGGGAATGCTCCAAGTCTTACCCTGCCACTGACAGGTCGCCAAAGCAGCCGGGACGATTGAGTCAGGCTTGAGCTTTTCGTGAGCCTCCATCAGCGGGTCCAGCTGCATGCAGGCACCGCGCACGGCGTAGGCAACTGGGGAGCTGTAGTGGTAGATAACGTCTGGGGGATCCCCGGCCGCAAGCCGCATCATCACCACCTCGTTGAACGCCCCAGTGTATGCGCTGGATGGGGTATAAGCGATGAAGATTTCGGGGTTGCGCTCCATGAACTCTTTCATGAGCCAATAATGAGGTTGCGTCTTATCAGAAAGTATGGTCCCCCATGCTGAAAGCCACTCAATGACCGTCTTGCCTTCTGCAATGGCCTTCTCCTTATCCTCCTCCATCTTTGCTAGCAGTTGATCCTCTGTCATGTTGAAGATTTCCTCTTGCGGCAAGCCCTGGAGCGGAATTGCGGCCTCAGTCGCTTGCGCGGCCGCAACGGCCGTCTGAGTGGCAGCCACCCCAACTTCGACCGTAGCGGTGGCGGTGCCGGCTGGCACCTGGGGGGTCACGGAGGCAGATGTTGGTGCAGCTTGCTGGCACGATGCCAAGACGATTCCAGTACCTATCAGTATAGCTGTGCTGGAAAGGAACTCCCTTCGGCTGACTCTCCTCATCATGGTGACCTCCATATCCTTTTGTGCCTGGCCATCAGTATATGAAAGCTTACATGCCGATGCCGCAAGATTCACGGTTAGCCTAACACTGCGCCTCTTGTCCCGGGCACTGAGAAGAAGGCAAGCGCAGCAACTGCCACGACCATGTGCAGAATGGCCCTGCGAGCTAAAACGGCTTCCGCCGCCTGGCCATCCAGCGCCTCCTGCGTCAAGCCCTGCACAGCAGGAATGCCGGGGCACTTGCAGCCACGAACTCCTCCCAAGCCCTCAGGCCGCCTCGTGAGTGAGGTCAGTGAGACACGCTCACAAGAGGCTTCGCAGCAGCTCAATACTTGTCACGATCTCATCGGTAGGATCCCGGTCACCGGTCTCAACCTCCACACTGAGCCAGCCCCCATAGTTGAGGGCTTTCAGCTCTTGCATAATGCCCTTCACATCCACGATGCCCCTGCCCAGAGCTACACAGTCGTGCGACCCAACTGCCGGCACATCCTTAAAGTGCATGTGGATGATCCGGCTGCCCAGCTCCCGTAGAGCCTGAACAGGGTCGTCACCCTGGGCAGCGAGGTTTCCTGTATCCAGATTGATGCCCACCCAAGCCGGATCGCTGCCCGCGACCACTGCGCGCAGCTCTTGGAGCCGCTCGGCACCATTCTCAAAAGCTAGCCGAATGCCGTACTGTGCGCAGAGAGAAGTGAGGCGCGGGACGGCTGCCGGGCTCAGATGCGCGGCTATCACCGGTGCCCGCAGCAACATGGCTGCTTGGAATGCCGATTCCGCCCCATCTGAATCAAGAGCTGGATCCGGGAGGCTTCCGGCATATGCGCAGCAAGTCGTCCCATGAAGTGCCATTAGCCGACGGAGTCTTCCTGCCAGCACCGGTGTCAGGTTGTTGGGTGACGCATGGGGCATCCAGAGTTCGATGCCGTCCAGCTTGGCAGGCGCCAGCCGCCGCAAAAGACTAGCAACGGTCTCCAGAATTGGTTGCCTCTCGATGACAGTAGAGGCAAGGTTCCAGTCGATTGGGCCTGGATACCCCAGCCCCTCGCCCACGTAACTTGCCGTGACGCAGGATAGCTTCATTTACCCTCCTCTGCTGCTTGCCTCTCGCCAGGGCAGGCTTGCTTGGGAGTAGCTTCGTATCTCAGCAGTGGACCTGTAGCGTAACTGCTTGCCCAGTCTCCGCCGACCGATAGCATGCCAAGAGTGCTTCTAGGACATGGCGAGCATGGCGCGCGTTGTTGATGGGCTCTTTCCCCTCCCTTATGCAATCTACCCAGTGCAGAAGGCCAGCAGCGACGCCAAGCTCATCGTATTCAGTCGCCGGTAGGCGTTGCACGTTCCACTCCCGCGAGTCCTGGCGCCATATGCCGACCTCGTCTCCCAGGAATTGGGGCGCTGTGACGGAACCGCAGGTGCCGAAGAACTGCATCTGCGCGAAGCGCGCCGCCAGCAGGTTGTAGCTCACATCGATGGTGGCAAACACTGTGTCGCCGAAGTCGAGCAACACAACAGCGGTATCGTCCACCGCAGGCCGCAGTATCTTCCCTCGCACTGGCTCTGCTGTCATCGCGAGCTCTTTCACCGCCAGGCCGGAAAATGCGCTGACGCGGCGGATTGGCCCCAAGATCTGGGCCAAGATGTGCACGGGATACACTGCCAGGTCGAAGAGGGGCCCCGCCCCGGGCAGGTAGAACCACGTTGGGTCAGAGGTATACTCCTTCCAGCGGGCAGGGCCATGATGGCCAGCAAATGCGTGGGCGAACGTGATCCGCCCAACCTGCCCGGATTCCACCACTTTCTTCACCCACTGGAAAGCCGACAGGAGGACTGTCGATGGGGCGCAAGCAAGTACTGTGCCCCTTTCTGACGCTAGCCTGATCATGCGATCCGCCTGGGGCAGATCAGTGGCCATCACCTTCTCGACATACACATGCTTGCCAGCCTCCAGGGCTGCAAGTGACAGCGGCCCGTGAG
>JAPWUW010000096.1 GCA_028275325.1 Anaerolineae bacterium
GCGACCACAGCACGCCCGCAGCCCTGAAGGCGCATTCTTGGCATCCGGTGCCCTTCATGCTCCATTCACCTTACTGTCGGCCAGATGACGTCTGCGCTTTCTCAGAAAGGGCCTGTGCCCAAGGGGCACTCGGGGTGTTCCCAGCTATCCAAGTAATGCCTCTGGCCATGGCCAATGCTCAGCGCCTGGAGAAGTTCGGCGCCTAGCGACTTGAAGGCGGCCTCTGCTTGCCACCTTGCCCTGCCCGGCTTCGAGGGCCCGATCGAGCTTCTCCTGGCTCTCATCGAGAGGGAAGAGCTGCCGATTACCGCGGTGAGCATTGCAGCCGTCGCCGACCAGTACCTGGCCTACCTTGAATCCTTGCCAGCTCTCACCCTGGATAGCTGGATGGCCTTCGTGGAGGTGGCTGCAAAACTGATAGTGATCAAATCGCGTGCTCTTCTGCCGACACCGCCGCTGCCGCCAATGGAAGAGCAAGAGGATGACCCGGCCGTACGGCTGATCGAGCAGCTCGAGGAATACCGCAGGTTCCGCCAAGCAGCCCAGTGGTTAGGCGAGAGGCTTGCTTCAGGCATCTGTTGCTTGGCGCGCACGCCCGCGGAGGCACGGTCGGAGCGGCTTGTCGTCCGGCCCCAATCGGCGCTGGCCCTTCTTGAGGCCTACCGCTCGGTTGCCCCTAAGCCCTCAGTCCCGCTCCCTTCGAACCAGGGGCCGTCACTCCTAGGCCGCATCAAAGCAGTTCTGCGCGCTCTGCTTTGCCGGCCAGCTGTGCAGTTCTCTGAGCTGCTCGGCGCCAGTTGTTCCCGACTGCAGGCTCTGGTTACGTTTCTCGCTGTCCTAGAGCTCGTGCGGCGCCGGCGTGTGCACGCCTGGCAAGAGGGGCCACTGGGGCCGATAACCATCTCGAGAGCAGAACCCACCCGGATACCAGTGCCCATCCCGGCTACGAGGGAGGTGCAATGAGTTCCTTCTCGTTCCTCCACCTGGCTGACACACACCTGGGATACGAGCAGTACGGCCTGAGGGAGCGAGCGCAGGACCTCGCACGCGCCTTCCTGCAGGCGGTCGAGGTTGGGCTCAGGGAACGGGTGGACCTTGTGCTTCATGCGGGCGATGTGTTCCACAGCCGAAGCCTCGAGCCACTGACTTTGTTGCAGGCGACCGAAATACTGGAGCCGTTGCGGAAGGCTGGCATACCGGTAGCTGCAGTATCGGGCAACCATGATCGGGGCTGGCGAGGCGAGGCGGTCAATTGGCTCACCTTTCTGCATCGCAGGGGCTATCTCACCCACCTCGAGGCCCCAATTCTACCGGGAGGCGAGCTGAAGCTGGAGCCCGAGGGCGGCTCGTTTGGCGCCGTCCTGGAGGACGAGCGGTTCAGGGTAGTGGGGCTGCCTTATCTCAGCGCTGCATTGCCAAAAGTTCTCGCTCAGGTGGCCGCATGGCTCGGCAGTCAGGCCCGCAAGTACACAGTACTGCTCTGTCACGCTGGCCTGGACGGGGAAATGCCCGGCTTCTCGCAACCTCTCAGAAAAGAGCACTTGGAGCCACTGCGAGGGCTTGTGGATTACGTGGCCCTTGGCCACCTGCACAAGCGCTATGAACACGACGGCTGGATCTTCAATCCTGGCTCGCTTGAGGCTCTAGGAGTGGACGAAGCACAGTACGAGGGCGGTGCCTACCTGGTACGTGTGGAAGCCAGCGGCTGCTCCAGCTGGCACCATACGGTGAGTTTTCACCAAGTGAAACGCCGCCCTTTCCTGCGGTTGGAGCTAGACGTCGGGCGGTACCTCTCCCCTGAGGAACTAGAGCAGGAAGCATGCACTTTGTTCTCCCAGAGGAGCCGCCAAGTTGGGCGACAGGCTCTCGTCGAGGTTGTCCTCAAGGGGAGGCTGCAGTTCAGCCCATCGGCCCTGCAGTTGAACCGCCTGGAGGAGCTAGCAACGCAGGAGCTCGAACCACTCAAGCTGCTTGTGCGCAACCTGACAACTCATCCCCACGGCGGTGGCGCAGGCGAGCTCCATCTCTCCCGTGCGGCACTGGAAGAGCACCTTTTGTGCGAGCTCCTCAGTGCCGATGCGCGTTACACACCATTTGCGCAGCTACTCGCACGGACTGCGAGGGAGGTCAAGGAGCTCGCCCTTGCCGATACTGAGCCTGCGCTTCTGTTCTCCCGGCTCGACGAAGAGTTCCACTCGCTCCTGCAGGGCCAGAGCGAAGCGAGATGATTATCGAACAGGTGCACCTGGAGAACATAAAGTCCTACGCGCATGCTACCGCGCGCTTTTACGTCGGCACAAGCGCCATTTGCGGTCCCAACGGAGCAGGCAAGACAACCCTGATTGAGGCCATCGGTTTTGCCCTGTTCGGCCATCGGCGCGGCCGCACGGAGCAGCTTGTGCGCTTGGGCGCGCAGTTCGGGGTGATCGAGGTAAAGTTCATCTCAAGCCACGACGGTTCAGCATACATCGTCCGGCGCGAGCTTCGCCGCTCGACTGGGTCCACTGCCACGCTCTTCAGCATCGAGCTGGGTGCACCTGTCGCACAGGGAGTCCAAGAGGTCTCAGAACAGTTGCCAAAGCACATTGGCTTGCGGCCCGGCCTCAAGCCAGAGACCCTTTTCGAGGGCGTCGTGGGGGTTCCCCAGGGCTTGTTGACCGCGGATTTCCTTCTGGCTCCAGTGCCGCGGAAGAAGCGGTTCGAGGAACTGCTCGCCCTGCAGGAGTTTGAGGCGGCTTTCACTGCCTTGGGCAGCGCGTTCCAATGGGGCCGTGCAGAGAACGAGCGTCTCAGGGAGAAGCTCTCGCTGTTACAGGAAGCGCTGGCAGCCAAGCCGGAGCTCGAGCGGCAGTGCCAGGAGCTGCAAGAAAGCATCGCTAAGGGCAGCCAGCGCCTGCTGGAGCTCCAGGAGGCCCATGCGAAAGCCGCGGCCGAACTCGCCGAGATGGATGACAAAAGCATGGCGTTGCAGCGGGCGAGGGAAGCTGCAGAAGTGGCAAAGCAGCAGCTACGCCTGGCCCAGCAGCAGCAAGAACATCTGGAGGAACGCTACCGCGAGGTGTTGCAGGCTGCGGAAGTGGTGCAGAGGGCCGAACAACAGTACCGGGGCTATCTGCGTTGTGAGGAGCTATTGCAACGATTGGAGCAAGAGCGACGGGAGCGCCAGAGCTTGCTCGAGCACCTCCACGAGCTTCGCGTCATGCTGGCCCAGCGAAAGTTCCAAGAGAGTTCGCTGCAGGATCAGGTGCTTGCGGCTCAAAATGCAGCCCAGCTTGCAGAGGAGCTATGGCCATTGGCACAAGAGGAAGAAAGCCTCCTCGAGAAGCGCGAGAGGCTCCGCGAAGGCCTGGCTGTGGCGAGGGCAGCAGCCGAGCGGCTGAGAGAGGTGGAGTTGCGATTGAATGCGCAACGAGAGCAGCTTGCCAGGCTCGTGGCCATAGACGACGAGTTTCGGTCAACCTCAAAAGCAGCTGAGGGCGCCGCTACCACACGGCTGCAGCTGCAGCAGCGCCTTGCGGCCCTGCAGGCCAAGCTTGAGTTTCTTCAGGCGCGGGCAGAGGCGCAGGAAAATGCCATGCATGCCGCCGCCCAGGAGCAGGTTGCCGAATGCCCCGTCTGCCGCCGGCCTTTCGATGCTGGCGGCGTGGAAGCGTTTCGCGCTCATCTGAAGAAAGAGCTCGTGGCCGACCGGAATGCCATCGCACTGCTCAACAGGGAGGCTCGGGAGCTGCAAGCCGCCATAAGCCGCACTGCCAGTGAGGAAAGCGCGCTCAAGCAGCGCCTTAGTGCGCTCGAGGCAGCTCGGGCCAGAAAGGAGGCTCTGATGGACGCGCTGGCGCAGTCGGAGCAAGAGGCTGCTGCTCTGCGTGAACAGGCTGCCGAAGAGGACAAGCTGCTTCAAGAGCTTGCGCAGACGGAAAGCGCGCTATCGCCAGTAAAGGGGGCACGAGGACGCTGGGAACAAGCATCCGCTCTGGCTTGCCAGAGGGAGCAATTGCAGCAGCAGCTGAAGAGCATCCGCGAGCAGCTTACAAGCCTAACTGCCGAATGCTCTTCCGTAGAGCAAGAGCTCGCCCGCAGTGCCGGCGTGGAGGAACAGCTGGAGCGGGTCCAGCGCACGCTGCAATCCCTGCGGGAAGGCTACGAGCTATACTGCCGCTATGCCCCGGTTGCGCGCGAGCTCCCCGAGAGAGAGCGCGCGCTTCAGGCTCAGAAGGAGCGCACAGCCGCCCTGGCAGTAGCAGCTGCACGGGCACAGGCAGAACTGGAAGCCGCAATGCGGGCCTACGACGCTGCGCTTCACCAGGCAGCACGCGAACGAGAAAGCCTCTTGCGCGCGGAGGTTGCCCGAGCGGAAGAGCGGCTCCACAGCGACAGGCAGATGCTCAGGCAACTATCAGGACGCCTAACCGAGCTTGGTCGCCTAGAAGAACAAGCCACAGTGGTCGCCGCGGAGCTTGAACGCAAGAACCGGACCCTGCAGCTGCTCGCTTTCTTGCGCGAGGCGATTCGCGAGGTGGGGCCGCGCGTGGCACGGGCCATTCTCCACCGGGTCTCGGCGGCAGCACAGGAGATATTCCACGAGCTCACAGACGACTACGCCCTTGAGCTCATCTGGGGCGAGGATTACGGCATAACCGTCCGCCGCGGGGCGCACTCACGAGATTTTGCTCAGCTCTCAGGTGGCGAACAGATGCTGGCGGCCTTGGCGGTCAGGCTCGCGCTGCTGAGGGAAATCTCAGACATTGGCATTGCATTCTTCGATGAGCCCACAGTGAACTTGGACGAGGAACACCGACGCAGCCTGGCCGAACAGTTCCGACGCATCCGCGGGTTCTCGCAGCTTTTCGTGGTAAGCCACGACGATTCGCTCGAGGGGGTCACGGATCACGTTATCCGCATCTCCAAAGAGGCCGGAGTAAGCCGCATAGAGCAAGCCTAGCTATGTTGAACCTCCCGAAGACACGCCAAGCCCTCGAAGCAAAGAAGCTGGAGTTACTACAAAGCCATGGCCAGGCGCACATGGTGTGGGCTCAGATCCAGCTTGGGCTGCGCTCGCTTTCAGCCCACAGCTGCGCAGCGCTGCTGGCCAAGCTGGCCGACTGCCCCTGGCCAGGCGCCCTGCCAACCCTCGAGCATGATGCTTTCCCTTCCCAGGTCGTCCCCTTTGAGCACAGCTTCCAGAACCATGAGGAGGCCAGGGCATGGGCGCGCTCGGTCCTCGAGGGCCTCCCTACAGTCGCTGTGGATGGCTCTCAGGTGGTGCCACCAAGTGAGCTCCTGCTACCGATTGGGCTTGCGCAGGCTGCCTGGTATCGCAATCCACATGACCCTACGAGAGTTCATGAAAAGGACCTGGTAGTCGAAGTTCTGGCCGGCACGGACTTTGGTTCGCTAGAAGGAGAGGCCGCCTCAACCCACGTTGAGACGCGGCGTTTCCAGATGGAAGTCGAGGCCCTTATCTCCATGATCAATGAGGCCGAGGCAGGAGCCCGCCCGGTGTGCTTCTTCGATGGGCCGCTGGTGGTGTCCTTCGCCAGCCAGTACGCGGCTCAGCGCCGCGGGATCTACGTTAGTGCTGTTTCCGCGCTCTTGGAAGCAGCAGAAAGCCGCCGCGTCCCGGTAGTTGGCTACGTGGCTGGTTCCGCAGCCAGCGACTGCGTGCATATGCTCGCCGCCCTCGGCTTCGTTCAAGCAGCCGGCGGAGTTACGGATAGTGCGCTCTTTGCACCCCTTCTGCGTCACTGGGGGGATAGATCCGTCTGTTATATCTGTGCCCGGGACGACGGTGTCCTGAACACTTACCGCCGCCAGGATGGCAGCTCTCTCGCTCGCTCGATAGCTTTTTGTTACCTCCGCACCGGGCAGATGGGCCCACCCGCACGTCTAGAATTCCCAAGCTGGCTTCTTGAGGACCGAGCGGAGCTGGAGCGAGTGCTCGCAGTGGTGAGAGCCGAGTGCATTGTTGGGCTCGGTTATCCTTACCCGTTGGAAGTGGCAGATCAGGCAGCAGCGCTCAGCAGTGCCGACCGAGAGCTCTTCTTGCGCCTGGTGGAAGACTTCGCCAAGGAGATCGGTTTGGGCGTAGAATACAGCGAGAAGGCCAGAAGCAAGCGGCGGCGTCGCTGATGTCCCGAGGGCACAAGTGAGGCTCGGCAAAGTAGTTTCCTCTGAGTCCCATCTGCAATACGTTTGCCAAGTTTATGGCCCGCGCGAGGTGGCCGAGCCCCCCACACCGGACCAATACGCGCTCGGTAGCTTCGTAGCGCTGCCTCTGCCTGATGGGCGCAGGCTTGTGGGCATCATCTACAACACGCGCTTGCACAACCCGCACTACGGAGTTTACGGGCCGAGGCTGAGCACAGTGGAGGAACTGTCGGTGTTCAGCCCCGATTATCTGGATGAGACGAGGACACTCGTCGATGTGGCCATCGTTGGCTATTTCTCGCCGGAGGGCAAGCCATACCAGGAGACCCCTCCGGTAGCCGCCAACGTGAATGGGGAAGTGATTCTCATGGACCGCCATTCCATCCTGCGCTTCCACCACAGCGAACATGGCACTAAGCTCGCCTACCTGCCCTTGCTCATGGGCCTGGCCAGGAGCAACCTCATCATGATGCAGACCGTTATGCGGGTCCTTCAGTCCCTGCTCGAGATGTTTCCCGAAGGGGCCGCTGCCCTGCAGCTGCGCGTCCTGCAGCAGAACTTGGCCTGGGAGATCAGGGTGCAAGGGCTGGCCTGATGGAGGTGGCCCGTATGCCAATAGCAAGACCAGCCGATGACTGCGTTGGCCTGGCAAAGGGGCCTGGCGAAAAGCCCTTTCACTTTACATTCATCACGCCCGATAGCGAAGACTGCCTGCCCATCGGCGAGTTCATCTATTACCCGCTCCCTGACGCGCAAGAAGAGCGCAAAGTGGTCTGCCGCATTGAGGAAAGGCGAGAGTGCCGCAATTACCCAAGCGCTTTTCTCGCACATCCGCATGTGCCTCCGGCAGAATTGGCTGCCCTTATCGGTTATGATCCTCAGACAGAGGAATTGTTTGAAGTTACAGCGAGTGTGCTTGGGTATTACGATGAAGAGTTAGGGGATTTCATCAACCCCCGTCGGCTCCCCCGCGTTGGTCACCCCATTTACCGTGCACCTGGGGAGCTTCTTCAGCGCGTGATCAACCGGAAGCAACCTGGCCAGCCCGGTTCTGCCCTGATCGGCAGCTTGCTGAGCCGCAGGCCTGGCGAGGTGCCAGTGGTGCTGGATGTCAGCCGGTTTACGGCCACGCACCTGGCCATAATTGCTGGCACCGGCAGTGGCAAGAGCTACCTTGCTGCCGTCATCGTTGAGGAGATGATGAAGCCGCACAACCGGGGGTGCGTCCTCATCGTCGACCCACATGGCGAGTACGACTCACTGCAAGAACTTCCTAATTTCCCTGAGTTCTGTGAGCCAGGCGATGGAAACCTCGCCGAGTACAGACCACGGGTGCGCGTCTTGCGGCCGGCCGATATCAAGGTTGCCTACCGCAGCCTGGAGCTGGATGACATTCGCTATCTGCTGCAGCGGGACCTTTCTCCCAAGATGTCCTATGCGCTCACTAGCGCGTACCGCGAGGTGGTGAAGCAGACAAAAGGCAATTGGCGGCTGGACCAGCTGAAACATGCGATCTTGAATTGGGCCGCGCAGCGAAGCCGGCAGGATCTCGCTTCAGACTCGATCGACTACGATATGAGTGCGGGGCAAACGGCGCAAAGCCTCATCTGGCGCCTGGATTCGGTTCTCGGTCAGGGGGAGGCGCACATCTTCAACGACTACGACGATATGCCACTGCAGGAGCTTTTCCAGCCGGGCCAGTGCACAGTGCTGCAGCTCAACGACGTCCCCGAAAGGGAGCAGCAAGTGCTGGTGGCAACCCTCTTGAGGCGCCTTTTCAAGGCGCGTGTGGCCACGACGACGGGCCAAGCTGGGCTAGGTGACCCACAATACTTGCCCTACCCGGCGTTTGTCGTTCTTGAGGAAGCGCATAACTTCGCCCCAGCTTCAGCTGATCTAGTCACAAGCGAGCAGCTGAAGCGCATCCTCAGCGAAGGGCGGAAGTTTGGCGTTGGCGTCTGCCTCATAACGCAAAGGCCCGGTCGCCTCGACCCGGACGTGCTTTCGCAGTGCATGACGCAGGTCATCATGCGCATCACAAACGAAGTCGACCAGGCCAGAGTTGCCCAAAGCGTGGAATCGGTGGGGCGTGCCCTCATGGCCGAGCTGCCAGGCCTTTCCAAAGGTCAAGCAGTGGTTGCAGGTCTTGCCATCAACACGCCGGTCCTCATAAGGGTGCGCCAGCGGTTGACTCGCCACCTCGCTCAGGACCCGGATGCCCCCGCTCGCTGGCGAGAGTACTTTAGCGCCACAGAAAGGGAAGAGAGCCAGAGGCAGAGTGCCGTCCCACTCCACTCTGCCATACTTTCTGAAGCACAGCTCTACCGCGAGCTCTGGGGCGTCGAGCCAGAGCCATAGGCCTCATCCACAGCAGGGCCAGTAGCTTTCCGTCAACGTGCGATTCCGGAAAGCGGCTTGTTTTACTGCAGCTTCTGCCCGCAGTTGCTGCAGAACTTTGCGCCCGGCGGGTTCTCCGCTCCGCACTGAGGACAACGGCCGGTGCCAGACAATGGCTGGCCACAGTTGCTGCAGAACTTGGCCGTGCCAGGGTTAGAAGCCTTACAGTTCGGGCACGTGACCGTGCCAGCCGCAGCTTGGGGTTGCCCTCCAGTGCCAGCCCGCATAGCGTCAGCTAGCTCTTTAGCGACGGCCGCCCCAAGGCCAAGCCCGGCCCCGATCCCCACACCTGCGCCGGCAAGCCCTCCAGCCGCTCCGCCGCCCTGCTGCGCAGCATCGCCGAGAGCACGCGCCGCCTTGAACTGAAGGTAAGCCTGCATGTTGCCAATTGCCCCCATGGCCGCGCGCTCATCAATGGCCTTCGAAGTCTCTTCCGTGGGGCTGATCGACGTCACGTAGATGGCCTTGAGGTTCAACCCAAGCGAGCGAAAGTCATCCGCAATACGGGCCCTCGCTGCGGCGCTTATCTCGTCGTAGAGTGCAGGCAGGTCAAAAAGCGACGTCGCTAGCTCTCCCAAGATATCCGTCATGCGGCTCACGATCACGCCCCTGAGGTAATCTGCGACCTGAG
>JAPWUW010000097.1 GCA_028275325.1 Anaerolineae bacterium
TTTGTCGTGCCGGTGGCAGAGCACCACGATGGCTTCGCCATGTACGACTGCGGCCTCTCCCCCTGGAACGCCGCGCGCATGGGCCCCTGCCGGGATGTCCTGGGAGAGCTGGCGCAGGCCCTGCGCGCAAGGGGCATGGTCTTCGGCCTCTCGAGCCACCGCGCCGAGCACTGGTGGTTCTTCAACGGCGGGCGCGAGTTCCCCTCCGACGTGCAGGATCCTCGCTACGAGGGCCTCTACGGGCCTGCAACCCCAATGCCAGCGTGGGATCCGCACGACTTCACGGCCCGCCCCTGGCCCGACAAGCGCTTCCTGGACGATTGGCTGGAGCGCTGCCGCGAGCTCGTCGATAAGTACAGGCCGCAGCTCTTTTGGTTCGACTGGTGGATCAACCACGCCGCCTTCGAGCCGTACTTGCGCCGCTTTGCCGCCTACTACTACAACCGCGGGGAGGAATGGGGCGTCGGCGTCGCCATAAACTACAAGTACCGCGCCTTCGCCGAGGGGACGGCCGTGCTCGATATCGAGCGCGGCCAGCTCAAGGGCATCCGTCCCCAGCTCTGGCAGAACGACACCTCTATCTCCAAAAATTCCTGGGGCTACGTGCAGGAGCAGGATTACAAGACGGCCACGCACCTCATCGGGGACCTGGTGGATGTGGTGAGCAAGAACGGAGCGCTGCTCCTCAACACTGGGCCAAAGCCAGATGGCACCATCCCCGAGAAGGAGCAGGAGATACTGCTTGAGATCGGCAAATGGCTGGCGCTCAATGGCGAGGCGATCTACGGCACGCGGCCCTGGCGGACCTTTGGCGAGGGGCCAACAGAGGTGCCGGAGGGCTCCTTTGCCGACACGCTGCGCAAGCCTTTCACCGGCAGCGATTTCCGCTTCACGTGCAAGGGCAACGTCCTCTACGCGATTGCCCTCGCCTGGCCCGGGCAGGAAGCCATCATCCGCTCGCTTGGCGCAAGCGCCGCCCCGGGGCTTGCCATCCGCTCCGTGCAGCTCCTGGGCCATCCCGAGCCCTTGCAGTGGCAGCAGGAGGCAGAAGCATTGCGCGTCGCCCTGCCCGAACGCAGGCCATGCGAGCACGCGTACGTGCTCAAGCTCACGTTGGCCGGGCCTGCCCTGCCCTGATCGGGGCAATCACGGAGCACCTTGCGGCTCTCGGCGGCGACGCCGCCGCGGCAGGAGGCGGCCAGTGGTTGCCATGTAGCTGCGGTACTCCTGCCCAAAGTGCTCGAGGAGCATCCGCTCCTCCTGGGGCATGCGGATGGCGTAGAGCAGGCTGAAGGCAGGCAGCATGAGGCACCCACCCAGCCAGTTGGGGACGAGCAACGGCTGTGCCAGAGCCCAAAGGAACATGCCCGCGTAAATGGGGTGCCGGACCCAGGCATAGATGCCGCTTGTCACGAGCCTCTGCCCAGCGCGCACGTCGATCTTTGGGGACCAGTTTTCGCCAAGGTCGCGATAGGCGCGCGTGAGCACGCCAAGGGATGCCCCAAACGGCAGGAGCCCGAGGGCCCTTGCCCACGCCGGCAGGGTATAGTCGAACGCCCGCAGGCCAGCCGTGAGGATGGCAACGAGCGGCAGGACCTGCCAGCAGACGAAGGTGAACATGTCCAGCAGGATATCGAGCGGCCGCGTCCGCTCCAGCGTCACCCGCTGCCTGCGGAAGCGGCGGGCACGGGGCGTGTAGACGCCGAAGAAGTAATAGGCCCAACCGGCAAGGAAGAGCGCGCTCAGCGGATCCAGGCGCATGGCGATCAGCCCTGTGGGCAGGAGCTTGAGCCCTCCCGAGGGGCTGGCAAGGCAGTCGCCTGGCCGCGGGCAATCAGCCGGCCCTCCGGCCCACTCACCGTGAGCTCGCACACGAGCAGCTGGCGGCCGCGGTGGATGAGCTGCGCCTGGGCAATGAGCCTTTCCCCGGCTCTTGCTGGCCGGAAGATGTTCAAGCTCCACTGAACGCCGACGGCATCCGTGATGCTGTTCACCGCCAGGGCAAAGGCCACGTCGGCCACGGCGAAAATGAGCGCGCCGTGGCCGATGCCGTGGGCATTGAGGAAGCGCTCCTGCACGAGCACCGCCACGCGACAGCGCCCCTCCTCGGCCTCGAGGAGCTCCATGCCGAATTCCTGCGCCAGCCGATCCCCAGCCCAGATGAGCTCTGGTCGTGTCATGCCTCTATGCCTCCGCCTGCCCCCAACTTCGTGGCCGGCCCTAGCTGCAGCGAGTTTCCCACGATCCTGCCGGGCCGGCAAGCCACCGTGGTGCAAGGCACCGGAGGCTTACTCCACGACCTCAATGGCATCGCCCGCCCTTACCGTGCCGCCCTCCAGCACGCGCACGAAGATCCCCTCGCGCGGCATAACGCAATCCCCAGCCTGGTAGTAGATGGCGCAGCGCTCATGGCATTCCTTGCCAATCTGGGTCACCTCCACCAGCGCCTGGCCGAGCCGCAGCCGCGCGCCGACTGGCAGCGTATGCAGCTCAAGCCCCTGGGTGGTGATGTTCTCCGCAAAGCTGCCGGGGCGCACCTTGAGGCCTTTTGCCTGCATCTTTTCGATGCTTTCCATGGCGAGCAGGCTCACCTGCCGGTGCCAGTGGCCGGCGTGTGCATCCCCCTCAAGGCCCCAATCGGCACGCAGGAACCCCTCGCCAACGTCGTGCTTTGGCGTCCCTTTGCGCTGGCTCAGGCAAACAGCGATCACCTTTCCCTTCATGGCCTCCCCTCACTCCAGCACAATTTCCCCACTGCGCCCGCCGGATTTGCGGATCAGCCGGATATTGCCGATGCGCATGCTGCGGTCCACAGCCTTGCACATGTCGTAGATCGTGAGCGCAGCCACCGACACCGCCGTGAGCGCCTCCATTTCCACGCCGGTGCGGCCCACACAGCGGGCCCGGGCCTCAATGAGCACGGCCGACCTTTCCTCGTCGAAGGAGAACTCAATTGCTACCTGCGCCAGTGGCAACGGGTGGCAAAGGGGGATGAGCTCTCCGACGCGCTTTGCGGCCATGATCCCGGCAACCCTCGCCACAGCAAGGACATCCCCTTTGGGTGCGCCCCCCTCCTGGATGAGGCTGAGCGTCTGCCTCTGCATCAGGATCTCGCCCGCAGCCACTGCCTCCCGCAGCGTCTGCGGCTTGGCGCTCACGTCCACCATGCGTGCCTGGCCGCGTTCGTCGAGATGCCCTAAAGCCATCGTCCTGCTCCTTACCCTAGCCGCCCACCGCGCTCATGGGCCATAGCAGCCCGCCGGACCTGGCGCCCAGATGGTGGCCATCTCCCTTGAGCGCAAAGGCGAGCTGCAACATCTGCACCAGCTCGTCGTCGCTCGCGCCCCGGCGCAGGAGCGGCAGCAGCTCCAGCCCCTTGGGGCTGGCCAAGCAGGGCAGAAGCTGCCCGTGCGCCGTGAGCCGCAGCCGGTTGCACGAGGAGCAGAAATGCTCGCTGAGCGGGCTGATGAAGCCGATGCTGCCGCTACCGCCTGGGAGCCGGTAGGTCCGTGCCGGCCCTGCGCCCTCCAGAGCAACCGGCTCAAGCGGCCCATAGGCCGCCTCCACCCTTGTTTTGAGAAGCTCGTTGGGGATGAACCAGCGCTCTGCTTGCCCGGCCGCCGCGCCAATGGGCATGAGCTCGATGAAGCGCACATGCCAGCCATCGGTGCGGGCGCGCGCGGCAAAATCCAGTATCTCGTCGTCGTTTACGCCGCGCATGACGACCACATTCACCTTCACGGGCTCAAGGCCAGCCCGGCGTGCGGCCTCCAGCCCAGCCAGGGCCAGCGCCAGCTCGCCGCCGCGCGTGATCGCCCGGAACCGCTCGGGCCGCAAGGAGTCGAGGCTCACGTTCACCCGCCGCAGCCCTGCCGCGGCCAGCTGTGGTGCCAGGGGCCCAAGGAGCACACCATTGGTCGTGAGCGAGAGGTCCTGCAGGCCGGGGATAGCCGCAAGCTGCTCCACAAGGCGCACTAGGTCTGGCCGGACGAGCGGCTCGCCGCCCGTGAGCCGCACGTGGCGGACACCGGCGCGGGCTGCGGCACGGGCGACAAGCGCTATCTCCTCGTAGGTGAGGATCTCCTCCCGCGGCACAAGGGGCAGGCCCTCTTCCGGCAGGCAGTAGGCACAGCGCAGGTTGCAGCGGTCGGTGACGGAGATGCGCAGGTACTCGAGCTTGCGCTGCGCCCCGCCCGGGAGCTGCTCCTTCATGGCACCTCCGGCTGATCCACGAGCAGCGCCGAGACTGCAGCCCCATGCGGGAACTCGGCCACCCCTGCGGGCAGCCGAAGCAGCGCGTTGGCACCGACGAGCGAGAGCAACCGGCTGGAGCTCTGCGGGCCTGTGGTGCGCGCCCAGTAACCATCCTCCCGCTTCTGCACGATAGCGCGCTGGAACTCGGTGCGATCCGGCTCGTGGCGGATGGGGTGCTCGAGCCTTGCCATCACCTGAGGGCGGAAGAGCCGCCTGTGGCCAGCCATGCGCCGCAGCGCCGGGCGCACGAAGAGCTCAAAAGACACGAGCGAAGAGACCGGGTTGCCGGGCACGGCAAAGACGAGGGTCGCACCAATGCTCGCAAAGGTGAGCGGCTTGCCGGGGCGAACCGCCACACGGGAAAAATGCACCTGCCCCAGGCGATTGAGGGCATCCCGCACGCGATCCCGCTCGCCCATGGAGACACCGCCGCTCGTCAGGATCACGTCGGCCACGGAAGCAGCCGCAAGCAGCGCCTCTTCCGTCTGCTCAAGGTCATCCGGAACGTGCCGCAGCATGGTCGGCTGCAGCCCCAATTGCAGGAGCGCGGCCTGCAGGGCCACGGCATTGCTGTTGCGCACCTGGCCAGGAGCTGGTGCGCATTCTACGGGCACGACCTCATCGCCCGTCGTGATGAGCGCCACGCGTGGCCACGGATGCACCGGCACATGGGTCAGGCCCACGGCCGCAAGCAGCCCGAGCTCGGCCGGGCCGAGCTCCGTGCCGGCGCGCAAGAGAAGCTGCCCAGCGGCGATATCGCTGCCCCGGGCCCGCACGTACTGGCCTTGCCGCACTGGCCCTTCCACCACGATGAAATCGCCCTCCCCGCGAACCTCCTCCACGGGCACGACGGCATCTGCCCCCTCTGGCAGCGGCGCCCCTGTCATGATGCGCACAGCCGTCTCGGGCTCAAGGCGCAACCCCAGGGCCAGCCCGGCGCGTTGCTCGGCGACAACGCGCCGCCTGGTGCTCCCATCGGCAGCCAGGACAGCAAACCCATCCATTGTCGAGGATGGCACCGCCGGCACATCCTCGGCAGCAAAGATGTCCTGCGCCAGAATGCATCCCAGCGCCTCAAGCAAGGCGGCCTGGCGAGGCGGCAGCGGAACGGCCTTCGCCTCGATGCGCCGCCATGCCTCCTCGACCTGGATCATCTCGCGTTCCTGTGCTGACATTTGGCTCACTCCAGGAGCAGGACCTGCACCGTGCTGCCGGCGGGTAAGGCCTGGCAATCCTCAGGAATGATGGCAAGCCCATCTGAACGCGTCATCGAGCTCAGGATCCCGGAGCCCTGCTCCCCGGTGAGCTCCGCCTCCAGCACCCCGTCAGCGCGCAAGAGGCGCACGCGCAGGTAGTGGCGGCGGCCGTCCTTGCGCTCAATCGGCTCGCGCAGGCGCGCGAAGACCGCCCTTGGCAGCACATCGCTCCGACCCTGAAGCCGGTAGAGCATCGGCCGGCCGAAAAGGTGAAACGCCACCATGGCGGAGACGGGGTTGCCCGGCAGGGCAAGGAGCGGCACGCCGCCAAGGGTGCCGAAGGCAAGCGGCCTCCCCGGCTTCATGTTCACCCACCAGAACTCCATGCGCCCCAGGGAGCGGAGCACCTCCTTCACCAGGTCGAAATCTCCTGCCGAAACTCCCCCAGACGTGACTATGAGGTCAACTGCAAGTGCGAGGGCCTCTTCCAGCTTGTCCCGCAGCTCCCGCTCGCTATCGCGCGCGATCCCCAACAGGATCGGGATGCCGCCGGCCTGCAGGACCTGGCCAGCAACGCTGTAGCTATTGGCATCGCGAATCTTACCCGGTGAGAGCGGCGCCTCTGGCGTCAGCAATTCGTCCCCCGTGGCCAGAATCGCGACGCGAGGCCTCCGGTGCACGCGCACCTGCACCCGCCCAAGCGCCGCGAGCATCCCGAGCTCCTGCGGCCGCAGCAGCGTGCCCGCAGCCAGGGCCACCTCCCCGCGCCTCACGTCCTCCCCTGCAGCGCGGACGTTGCGGCCGGGCCCTGGGTCGCGCAGGATACAGACGCGCATTCCCTCAGCGTGCGTATCCTCGAAGCGCACCACTGTATCCGCACCGGATGGGATGGGCGCACCAGTCATGATGCGCACGGCCTCGCCCTTCCTGAGCTGCACCGTCGCCCTCGCCCCTGCCGGCAGTTCGCCCACGACCTGCAGCCAGGCGGGCTTTTCGGGGCTCGCGCCGGCAATATCCTCGTGGCGGAGCGCGTAGCCATCCATGGCCGCATTGGCGTGCGGCGGGATGTCCTCGGCGGCCACGATGTCTTCTGCCAACACCCGGCCCAGCGCCTCAAGCAGAGGCAGGCTCTCCGCCGGCAGTGGCTGCACTGCCGCCAGGACCTGAGCCTGCGCCTGCTCAACGCTCAGCGTGGGGTAGCGCTCATGGTCGGTCGCTCGTGTGGCCATGCTCGAGGTTCTCCCCCTTCAGCATCTGCAGCGCGTGCGAAAGCACGGGCGCCAACGCTTCCATCCCTTCCTGCACGGCGCGGGGGCTGCCCGGCAGGTTGATGATGAGGCAGCGCCCGCGAATCCCGGCAATGCCCCGCGAAAGGTAAGAGAGGGGAGTATAGCGGGAGCCATGAGCCCGGATGAGCTCCGCCAGCCCAGGCATCTCCCGCTCAATGACCGCCCGCGTCGCTTCTGGAGTCCAATCCCGGGGGGCCGGGCCCGTTCCGCCCGTCGTCAGAATCAGGTCAACCTCGCCAGAATCGGCAAGCTCCCGCAGGAGCGCCTCAAGACGCTCCTTTTCGTCCGGCACCACCTCTTTGCGCACCACGTCCACCCCGAGCTGGCAGAGCGAAAGCGATAGTGCCGGGCCGCTCTTATCCTCCCTCTCGCCTCGGCTTGCCTTATCGCTCACCGTGATGACAGCCGCGCGCGCCCCTGGCATCTCACCTCCTGCTTGAGGAACAGTAAGCCGGCACCCATGCTTGCAGGAGAACGCAAAGGTGCCGGCAAAGCGCACCGCCCGTCCCGCGTTCTCCTTTCCAAGCACGGGGGGCACAGGGGTTTCCCCCTGCACCGTCGGCTGGTTGCCCAGCACTGCGCCCACAGGCCATAGGTGAAGGGCACCCTTAGGCTCTATGGGTCGGAGAACTGGACCGCAATGCTAAAGAACCTGCGGTCAAAGATTATGGCACAGGCGCGCCGCAGCCGCAAGCCAAGAACCCGTGTGGCAGGGCTTTCCTGTTCCTGGGCGCTGGCCGCCCGTCGGCACGCCGGACTTGCGCCGCCGGCTCGCGCAAGGCATAATTTAGCCGTCTAACTTCTTCGGGGCGGCGGATGGAAGAAGAGGAGCTGTTCCTCTCTGTTGGGGAGCTCATTCCGCAGCTTTGCCGCCTGCACTATGAGCGGGCGCAAAGCCTTTTCCGAGCACTTGGCCTGTGGCGCGGGCAACCGGCGATCCTGGGGCTCCTATGGGAGCAGGATGGGCGCACGCAGGGGGAGCTAGCGGCCGCTCTTGGCCTCAGGCCGCCGACGGTGACCAAGATGCTGCGCCGGATGGAAGGCAGCGGGTTCATCTCTCGTGCGCCAGACCCCGACGATCGGCGCTTGGTGCGCGTGTACCTCACCCCGGCTGGCCGAGCGATCCGTGAGGCGGTGGATGCGATCCGCAGGCAGCTCGCGCAGGAATCGCTGGCGGGGCTGAGCGAAGAGGAGCTACGGCTTTTGGGGGGCTTGCTGCGCAGGATGTGCCTCAACCTGCAACGCCATTTTCCAGGGCAGCGCCCTTGTTGCGGCCCTTGAAGCGCATGCGGAGCGCGGCTGTGGCAAGGCACCCTGTACGCGAGCTCGTCGGCTACTTGCGGCCGTATCGGCTGGCAGCCATCTTGGCGCCGCTGCTCATGGTGCTCGAGGTGGCCATGGACCTCACCCTGCCCTTCCTCATGCGGCGCACGGTGGATCTCGGCATCGCAAGAGGCGACCTCCCCCTCGTCATCAGGACAGGCCTGCTCATGCTGGGCGTCACGATCCTGGGCGCATTCGGCGGGCTTGGGTGCACCGTCTTCGCCGTTCGCGCCGGGATCAACTTCGGCGCGGATCTGCGCTCGGCCCTGTACCGGAAAGTGCAGGCGCTCTCGTTTGGGAACCTCGACAAGCTGGGCACCGGCCAGCTCATCACGCGCCTCACAAGCGATGTGAACCAGGTGCAGGAGCTCGTGCTGATCGCGCTGCGCATACTCGTGCGCGCGCCGCTTCTTGTGGTCGGGAGCCTACTCATGGCCATCGTCACGAGCCCGCGCTTGGCGCCGCTCCTCTTGGTGCTCGTGCCGCTCCTGGTGCTTGTCCTCTATTTTGTGATCAAGAGGTCGTACCCGCTGTTTTTCAGCGTGCAGGAGCGGCTGGACCAGCTGAACTCCCTTCTGCAGGAGAACCTGGCTGGAGTGCGGCTGGTCAAAGCTTTTGGCCGGGGCCCACACGAGGAGCGGCGCTTTGCCGCCGCAAACGACGCTTATATGGGCAGCTCCATCCGTGCCATGCAGTTCAGCGCCACGGTTGGGCCGTTCATGATGCTGGCAATCAATGCGGGTGTCGCCGGTGCGCTCTGGCTTGGTGGCCTGTACGTCGTGGGTGGAGCTGTGACGGTGGGGGAGATCATCGCCTTCACGAACTACCTGCGCCAAACGCTTTTCTCGCTGATGATGGTGAGCATGCTTCTCATCCAGATCTCTCGTGCCGGTGCCTCGGCAAGCCGCATCGCCGAGGTATTGCACGCTCAGCCGGAAGTGCAGGATCCGGCAGAGCCGATCTCGCCGGAAGAGGGCTGGGCCAGAGGGCCGATCG
>JAPWUW010000098.1 GCA_028275325.1 Anaerolineae bacterium
GTGAGGCCCTCACCGATGACTACTTGAGCGACCCCTGCTTTGTTCAACTCTTCCGCCGCTTGACCTGGGCTTGCGCCTTTGATGCCCACAAGCGCATGCGCACAGCGAAAGCAGCCCCGCAAATCCCGGATAGCGCCCACTGACCGCAGTGCCTGCACTGCATCTTCCTGCAGGAGGCGAGAGGCTTCATCGGCGGCTGCCGCAGCAATGATAGCCCCAGGCGGCTGGGTGCTCAGGAACTGCGCCAAGGCCTGGCTTGCTTTATCATCCAGATGCGTGTCGAAGGCACCAATAGCCAAGATCCTCCCAGTTGCGCGGTCGATGGTCACGACGTTGTAGCCTCGCTGGTTGGGGCTGAAATCTATGCCGTTCACATATATGTGGGCGAAATCCCCAAATTCCTCACCCGCGCTGCGCACGACGATGTCCACGGGGGCTGTTGCCTTGGTTTGCCCAATACTTGCCCCGCCGAAAGCCATGTGTGGAGTTGATGGGCGCGTGGTAACAAGAAAGAGAGAGCGGATTGGCGCCTGGCCACCACTGTTCCGGAGTGGCACGGTACAGCTTGTCCACCCTCCGTCCAGGCTGCAGGTGCCGAGGACCCCACTTTCGTCGGTCAGCTTCACCTTGGAGCTCGCCCCAATCCCCGCAAGCTCCAGGTGGAGCTCTTCCTTCGCCGCGGGCGCAGGAGATGCTGGCACCAAAAGGCGGGCTTTTGCGCGCTGCGCGAGCACTGACCCCAGCCCACGTGCAGACCAGCCCTCGGCAAGGGCCAGGCGTAGGTCCAACTCTGTGTTGTTACAGGCACCTTCGACGCGGTAGAGGCGATCTGGTCCTTCTTTGGCGATAAGCCTTACCGGAAGGACATCCTCAACATACTCCACCACGCCGTGTGGGGTGTGCTCCTCATGCAGCACGATCAGCTTCACGCCTAGCTGCCACAGCGCGCATGCAGCTAGAGCTTTGTCCTCAGCCAGGATGTTGGGCGGCAGGGATCGACCAGCCTCCATGGCAATCAAGGAGCGCAGGACGGGGGCTTCGGTGAAGAACTGAAACTGTAATTCTGGGTTGCGGGACGTGTTACCGCCAAGGAGCCTCTTGCCATGGTATGTCTGGTAGTACTGGGCGAACATAATGGCCGTGCTGTGAGCGCCGGTGATGCGAAAGCCATTGCGCCACCCGATGGGAAGATCTAGTATAGCAAAGTCGCCAGGCTGCGCGCGCACGTGTTCGTATATGCTCGGCACATGCATGTCTGAGAGTGGCAGGGGGATGCTGAGGTTTTCGGCCATGTACAAGAAGGCAAAGAGCGCTAGTGCGGCTCTAGGGCGCTTCATGCGCCTCGACACGGTTTCCCAGCCGGCAGCGGCCACCACTCCCAGGCAGAGGACGAGCGGCACCCCAAAGCGGCTCGGATAACGGTTGGCGCGCCAGAGTGGCAAATCCTGCAACAAGCGGAATGGCATCGGCACGCCGTTGAAGCGCGTGCCGTTGACCTTGAGCACGGGCCCAAGGCTGAGCCAAAGGAAGATGGCTGTGCACAGCAGCCAGAAGAACCGATCCTGCCGATCACGCCGCTTCGACAGCCCGATGGCCGCCAGGATCCAAATGCTCCAGCCAAAGTACAGTTGTTGCGCCTTATCGCGATCCTGAATGGAGCTAAAGCGTTCTATCGCTCTGCCGAGCAGTGGGTGCAGCTCAGTCGGGAAGAGGAAGCCGGCCACATCGGCACTGAAGGCATCTGCAAAGCCTCCGTCCACACAGGTAAAATCCCCCTCGGCGCGTATCTCGGACAACATGCGGAGGAGGAGCGGAGCAGTAGCGAGCATCACAAGCGCCCCGGCAAGAAGCACGCAGCCCGTCTCTCTCAATGCCTCGCCCAGAGCTTTTTGCCGCACGCGGGCACCCCAACGCCACGCAAGGAACATCGCGAGAAAAAGGGAAAGGAAAGCGGCGTACGTAAGCTCGGCCCATGACTGCAAGGCGAGGAATAGCCCGGCCAAGGCCGCACTCCGGTATCTGCGTTGCGGGTCTGTGAACCTGGTTATGTAGAGAGCAGCGAATGGCAGCCATTGTGCGCTTGCGATGTTGAACTGGCCCAAGGCAGCGTAGAAGAACCTCGGCGCGCAGAAGGCGTAGAAAACCCCGAGAAGAAAACTCGCTGCAGGCTTGAGCCTGATGGCCCTGCCAAGTAGATACGCCCCCAGTGCACTGAGAACGAACGAGCTGAGGAGGAGAACGTTTGCGGCCGGCACTAGGCCCAACAGCTCCTGGAGCGGGATCGACAGTGCGCCGTTGAGGGTGGTAAGCGTGTAAAACGCCAGATTAACACCGATGGGGAAGAAAAGATAGTCGCATCGAAAAAGATCGTGCCCTTGAAGCAGGGCATGCTTCACCCACCACAAGTTCCAGGTCAGAGCCGGGTCATCGCCCCCATCTCCCGGGACATGGGTGCCAAAGTGCGCGGCCAACGGCCACGTGAGACCAATCGCTAACAGTGCGTAGAGGGCTATCGCCGTCCCCGTGGCAATCAGTCGGCGTTGGGAGTTGAGGGTGGTGCTGCACCCTTGATGGGTCATCCTTCAGCCAGCGCTGCCCTCACCTCGCTATCGGCCACATCCGAGATGACGGTGACATGGCCAACCTCTAGCGGAACCACGAACCGCAACTTGCCCTCGCGGCGTTTCTTGTCCAGCTGCATGGCACGCAGGACATCATCAGGCTCAAAGGGGACAGGCCCTACTGGCAACCCCAGGCGGCGAAGGCACAGGACCACCCGCGAGACAAGGTCTGGGGAGCATAACTTCCTGTTTGCAGCCAACCGGGTTGCACAAACCAGGCCTTGGGCGACAGCTTCTCCGTGCCGCAGCTGGTACCCGCTCAGCTTCTCGAAGGCATGCGCGAACGTGTGCCCGAGATTGAGATGCATGCGTGTGCCCAGCTCGAACGGGTCATCCTCCACAATCCTGATCTTTACCCTGAGTGACCTCTCGACCACTGTGGTGAGGTCAGGCGCGCCTTCTTCCATCATGGCGAAGAGCGCCGGATCTCCTATAAGGCCGTGCTTGACCACCTCTGCTAGACCAGCGCGGCGTTCGGCTTCCGGCAGCGTTTGCAGGCTGGCCACATCGATGACAACAGCAGCTGGCTGCTTGAAGAGTCCGATCAAGTTCTTGCCAGCTGGCAAATCGACGGCAACCTTGCCTCCGATGCAGGAGTCTACAGCGGCAAGCACTGTCGTCGGGGCCTGGACGAGAGGAATGCCCCGCATGTAGAGCCCAGCTGCCAGGCCAGCCGTGTCTCCAACGACACCGCCGCCGAGGGCTACTGCACAAGCATCCCGGCCAAGCCCAGCCCGGACCATCCCCTCGACCAGAGAAACCACCGTTGAGAGGGTCTTGCTTTGTTCGCCTGCCGGGAACACGAGAAGGTGTGGCGCGTGGCCAGCACCAGTGAGGCTCTGCCAGACTGTGTCGGCCCATACCGCACCCACTGTCTCATCGCAAATGATGGCCACGGAAGGGCCGAGGCCACGGGAGCGCAGGTACAGGCCAAGGCTGCGCAAGCCACCTTCTGTGATGAACACAGGGTAAAAGCCCCCCGGGTAGTGGACACCGAGCACGCGCTCCTGCACTCCTTCTGCATTTCCGGCGATGGCGATCACGCGCTCTGCCACCGCTTCCGGGGAGAGCTCGCTTGTGTCGAGCTGGTGCGGGATTTCATCGTAATACCTTTTCCGCTGGGCAAGCAGCTCCTTCACCCGTTGCTCCCGGTCACCCTGTGCAAGGAGGGGTCGCATTTGATCTCCCTCCAGGCGCGCTAGCAGAGCATCGGGCCGCGCGTTCAGGCAAATCAAGACGCCACTCCTGCTCAGGGCCTCGCGATTGGCCGGGTCAAGGAGTGCACCACCCCCGGTGGCTATAACTAAGCCCTCCTGTGCTGCAAGCTCTCTGCAGAGCCTTCCCTCCTCGTAGCGAAAGAAGGGCTCGCCGAGGCGGGCAAAGACCTCGGCCACTGACATGCCCAGCCTTGAGGCGACGACCGCGTCCATATCCACGAAGCGGCGCGAAAGCCTCTCGGCCACAATCCGGCCAACGACAGTTTTACCAGTCCCCATGAAGCCAGTGAGGACGATATTACGCCTGCCTTCGCTCGCCATCTGCCCCCGTCCAGCTGGCTCTGCCAAAGAGAGGTTTCTCAACGTAGCTGCTGTACGCAGCAAGCAGCTCGAGCAGAGAGTCGCCGCCAAACTTCTCCAACACGGCGTCCGCAAGCACCAGACTCACCATGGCCTCGCCTACCACCGCAGCTGCTGGCACCGCACAAATATCGGAACGCCGGTACTCGGTTTCTGCTGCCGCTCCTGTACGCAGATCGATCGAGGGCTGCGGGGCAAGTGTGGTTGGGATCGGCTTCATGGCTGCCCGCACGACCAGTCGTTGGCCAGTGCTCATGCCTCCTTCTACCCCACCAGAGTTGTTGCTCTGCCTGAGGGCGCCCATAGAGCCGACTCGTGTCACTGGCTCGGCCGGGCCTATGGGGTCTTGGACCTCAGTTCCGGGCCTCCCGGCGTTGGCGAAGGCTGGCCCAATCTCGATGCCTTTCACCCCAGGGATGCTGAGGATGGCCCCACCCAGGCGGGCGTCCAGGCGGCATTCCCACTGGGAGTAAGAACCTAGGCCCGGCGGCAGTCCTTCAGCGAGAACCACGAACACCCCGCCAACAGAATCGCCCGCCTGGCGTGCAGTGTCTATCTCGCTGCGCATTCGCTCAGCAACTGCCTCGAGCGGGCAACGAACATCGCTCCGCTCGGCTGCCTCGACCAGGGCCCACGTCGGCTCTTCGTTCGGCTCCAGCGCCACCGAGCCTATCTGTTGGACATACGAGCCGATGCGAATGCCCAGCTCATGCAGCAGCCGGCGCGCCACAGCTCCAGCTGCTACTCGTGCCGCTGTCTCACGCGCGCTCGCTCGTTCCCAGACGGGGCGGCAATCGGGAAGACTGTATTTCGCATATCCAGCGAAGTCGGCGTGGCCCGGTCTCGGAATGTAAAGGGGCTGAAGGTTTGGCGCTCGAGCTCCTTCGTGCTCGCGGTTGGAGATGAAGATGGCGATGGGGGAGCCATCTGTCCTGCCCTGGTAGACGCCGGAAAGCAGCTGCGCTTTGTCGCTCTCGAGAGCCATGCGGTGGCCCCGACCATAGCCGCGCTGCCGGCGCTGCAGGTCATGGTCGATCCACGCTGTCTCCAGCGGCAAGCCAGCAGGCATCCCGTCCAGGAGCGCGAGGATCCCCGGCCCATGCGAGTAGCCTGCGGAAGCAAAACGCAAACGTCTCAGCACCTAAGGCTCTCCAGCAGTGCGAAGAACCCTGGGAAAGAATCCGCCACGCACTCGGCCGCCTCAATGGTGACTGGCCCTTGGGCCACTAGAGCTGCCACCGCGAGTGCCATTGCAAGCCGGTGATCGTGGTGAGAATTCACAGTGCCGCCTCGCAGCGGGGTGGGACCACGCACTGCAAAGCCATCCGGCAACTCATCAATTGCGGCACCAAGCTTGCGCAGCTCGGTGGCTATAGCTGCGATGCGGTCGCTTTCCTTGACACGCAGTTCCGCCGCATCCCGCACCACCGTCTCCCCCTCCGCTTGCGTTCCGAGCACCGCGACCAGTGGTAGCTCATCAATGGAGAGCGGCACCAATTCCCCATTCACCAGTGTGCCGCGCAAAGGCTGGGACCATGCTACGAGCGAGGCAACTTCTTCCTGGCATACTAGCTTTTCCTCCTCTACCAGGAACCCAGCTCCCATACGGCGAGCGATCTCAAGGAGGCCTGTGCGTGTCGGGTTTACGCCGATGTTGCGCAGCAGAAGCTCTGAACCGGGCACTAGCCACGCTGCGGCGAGCAGAAACGCCGCTGAGGAAAAGTCTCCCGGGATGTGCAGGTCAATTGGCTCTAGGCGAGTAGCAGGCTGCACCAGCACCGTGCGGTTTTCTGTTCGCAGAGGTGCTCCCATAGCCACCAGCATGCGCTCGGTGTGGTCCCTGGTACGCGCCGGCTCGCTGATCTCGCTGGGCTCCGAAGCCAGTAACCCTGCCAGGAGCAGGGCGGACTTGACCTGTGCGCTGGCCACTGGCATCGTGTACCGCAGCCCGCGCAATGCGGCCCCGCGAATGGCAACAGGGGGCAGTTGGTCGCTGCTGCGCCCGATTACAGCCGCGCCCATCTCTTGCAACGGCTCCAGAATTCTCCTCATCGGCCGCCTGCGCAGAGCCTCATTGCCCGTGAGGAATGCTGCTTTGCCGACTTGCCCCGCGAGGATCCCGCACAGGAGGCGAATCGTTGTTCCTGAGCCGCCACAGTCTATTACGTCATCCGGCTCGGTCATCCCGTGCAGCCCCAGGCCATGCACCACTAGTTCTGCCCCGCGTTCCTCCACCGTGACGCCGAGCTGACGTACTGCGCGTATGGAGGCCAGGCAGTCCTGGGCAGGCAGGTAGCCGCAAGCGCGGCTCACACCATCGCAGATGGCGCCAATGAGCACCGCGCGGTGCGTGATCGACTTATCCCCAGGGACAGTTGCCTCACCTCGCACACGTCGACCGGGCTCAACCGTGACGTTCACGGTTGCCTCCTGAGCGAGCGGGTTTCCTCGAGATAGCCGCGCAGAAGGCCAGCAGCGCCGCTCTCGGCCTCGTTCGCCAGGAGTTGTTTGAACACTTCGAGCTCTGCCTGCATTTGCTCTATTGCCTCAAGTATGTTGGCCCTGTTCGACACCAAGATATCCTGCATCATCTGTGGATCAGACCCTGCCAGGCGCGTGGTATCCCTGTAGCCCCCTGCGCTCAGCAAGCGCAGGTCGTGCGGTGCTGTTTTCTTGGCGATAGTTCTTGTCAAACATGCTGCTACCACGAACGGCAGGTGGCTTGTACGGGCAAGGATTGCGTCGTGCTCTGCTGCACCGTACACAACTGGCTCTGCGCCAACCTCCTTGGCAAGGCTGGCGACCAGCTCCATAGCCCATGTCGCCGTGAAATCTGTCGGGCACAGCACCCACGTGGCCCCGCGGTACAGCTGCGGGTCAGAGGCGTCGAGTCCTGAAACCTCTTTGCCGCAGATGGGGTGGCTGCCCACACACTGTGCTCCCCATCGCACCTTCTCCATAGCTTGGATCACGGCAACTTTCGTGCTGCCCAGGTCAGTGAGCACTGCCCCTTCCCTGAGCAAAGGCGCAAGCCGCCCCACGAGATTCACTATGCTGAGGACAGGCACAGCAAGGACAAGGATGTCGGCCGCCTGCGCTGCTGGCTCTGGCTCCAGAAACCCTTCATCGATGAAGCCGCGCTGAGTCGCTTGCGCCAGTGTCTCTGGCCGCCGTGCCACGCCAATTACCTTGATGTCGGGCCGAGAAGCTTTGATCGCAGCCGCAAGCGACCCCCCCATGAGCCCGAGCCCAACAATTGCAACGACGCTGCCGCACGGAATTGACGGCAGCTCAGGCTTGTCAACGGCATTCATACTTCGCGATCCACGGACTCGGCCACTCGCCTCACGGACTTCACAAGACGGGCAAACTGCTCTGGCGTCAAGCTCTGCGCTCCGTCTGAGAGGGCCTCGGCGGGCCGCGGGTGCACCTCGATTATCAGCCCATCGGCCCCAGCTGCCACCGCCGCCCGCGAGACTGGCTCCACAAGTTCCCACCTGCCAGTCCCGTGGCTCGGATCGACAATCACGGGCAAGTGTGAAAGCCCCTTGATGGTGGGGACTGCATTTATGTCTAGCGTATTGCGCGTATACGTCTCGAAGGTGCGGATGCCCCTTTCGCAGAGCACGACCTGATAGTTGCTGTGAGAGAGAATGTACTCGGCTGCCATGAGGAATTCCTCTATTGTGGCCATGAGCCCCCTCTTGAGCAGCACGGGCATGCCGGCCTCGCCAACGGCGTGAAGCAAATTGTAGTTGTGCATGTTGCGCGTGCCAATCTGCAGCATATCGACATATCGCCTCACTACTGGCACCGCTTCAGGGGCCATCACTTCGCTCACAACTGGTAGCCCAGTTGCTTCACTGGCCTCAGCTAACAGCCTCAGCGCATCCTCACCCAGCCCCAGAAACGAGTAGGGCGAAGTGCGAGGCTTGTACGCCCCGCCCCGGAGCATCGAGGCCCCCGCTTCCTTGACGGCCAGTGCTGTCTCCATAAGTTGGGTACGGCTCTCGACAGCGCAGGGGCCCGCGATGAGCACCACTTTCTTGTCCCCGAAGACGACATTGCGGACCTGCACGAGAGTGTTCTCGGGCTTAAAATCCCGGCTTGCCAGCTTGAACGGTTTCAACACGGGAATCACGCGCTCGACACCCGGAAGCAGCTCGAGCGTGTGTTGGCTGAGGCCCCGCTCGTCGCCAATTAGGCCAATGATGGTACGCTCTTCGCCACGAGAAAGGTGGGCGCGAAAGCCAAGGCTTTCGATATGGCGCACGACATTGTGCACCTCTTCTTCGGATGCACCCATGCGCATGACAACGATCATAAAGCCTCATCTCCCTTCGACTAACGGGCAGGCTGCCCTGTGCCCGCAAGATCAGGTCGCAGCGCTTCTGCTCCTCGCAAGTAGACGTGCACGATTTCGTCCTGCCTCTTCCTCGTGTTCCAGTGTAGAAGGACCCTGATACACCGTGGCAGGGATCCCGGCACAGCGATTTCTTGCATGCAGATGAGCGGCACATGGTGCCACCCCAGCTGTCGCGCGGCTTCGGCCGGGAAGGCAGCTGTGAGATCCGGGGTGACGGTAAATATTGCGCTAGCCAGGTCTAGCGGATCTATCTCATTTGCGCTGACCAAGGCTTGAAGCAGTTCGGCTGTCGCCTCTAGGATCTTCTCAGGCTCGTTCGCTTCGCAGGTTGTAGCGCCGCGAACTCCTCTTACCCAGCACAAAGAATCCATCTTCCATTCCCGTTCGTCCTGCGCAGCTCCCATGGGCAAGGCGCATCAAGAGCCATCCT
>JAPWUW010000099.1 GCA_028275325.1 Anaerolineae bacterium
TGTCGTTGGCCACGAGCGCATCTATGGAGTGCAGTTCCACCCCGAGAAGAGCTGGCGCGTGGGCCTTACTGTGCTCAACAACTTTCTCAAGTTGGTGTGAGGCCAGCGGCATGAGCTTCATCGTCTTCCCAGCCATTGACCTCCGGCACGGCCAATGCGTGCGGCTCCAGCAGGGGCAGGCCAGTCGTGCCACTTTCTACGGCGCTGACCCCATGGCGGTCGCGGCGCGTTTCCGAGAAGATGGCGCCACTTGGGTGCATGTGGTCAACCTGGATGGGGCGCTCGAGGACGATGCTACAGAGGCCAATTTGCTTGCGCTGCAGCGGATCCTCATGGTGGAAGGGTTGAGGGTCCAGTTTGGCGGTGGTGTCCGCAGCCTTGAGGTTGCCGCCAGGCTGTTTGAGCTCGGCGTGAGCCGCGTCATCTTTGGGACCGTCCTCGTAGCTCAACCTTCGCTTGCGGAGGAAGCTGTAAGCCGCTTTGGCCCAGAGCGGGTAGTGGCGGCCCTCGATGCGCGTGAAGGAAGGGTGGCAATCAGGGGCTGGCAGGTGCTCACCGACCTCTCCCCAGAGGCCCTAGGGCGCAGGCTGGCAGCCTGTGGCGTCCGTCATGTCCTATACACAGCTGTCGAGCGCGATGGCATGCTCGTTGGTGCCGACGTCGACACGGCAGCTGCGCTGGCGCAGACCACAGGCCTCCGCGTCCTCGTCTCCGGCGGGGTGAGGAGCCTCGAGGACGTTGCTCGAGCAGCAAGTTTCCAGGGCGTCGGGGTGGAGGGCGTGGTGATCGGCAAGGCGCTCTACGAAGGCCTGGTCAGGCTTCCAGAGGCGCTGGCGGTGGCTGCCCAGGTCGTGCAGACTATGCAAGAGGGAGAGAGTTGATGCTTGCCAAGAGAATAATACCCTGTCTGGACGTCAAAGACGGTCGTGTCGTCAAAGGTGTGAACTTTGTCAACCTCAGGGATGCTGGCGATCCTGTCGCGCACGCGGCAACGTATAGCGAAGAGGGTGCGGACGAGCTTGTCTTCCTGGATATTACGGCAAGCTATGAGCGACGTGGCACCATGATTGAAATGGTGAAACGCGTGGCAGAGGCCACCTTCATCCCGTTCACCGTTGGCGGTGGCGTGCGCGGCGTCGAGGACATGCGCGCTATACTTAGCGCTGGCGCGGACAAGATTTCCATCAACAGCGCCGCCGTGCGCAACCCTGCCATTATCGAAGAGGGGGCAAAGCGCTTCGGCTCTCAGTGCATTGTGGTCGCTATAGACCCCAAATGGGAGGACAACCGTTGGCACGTCTACATCGATGGCGGACGTGTCCCTACCGGGCTTGATGCCATCGCCTGGGCCAAAGAGGTTGAAAACCGTGGCGCCGGAGAGATCCTGCTCACGAGCATGGATCGGGATGGCACAGAGCTCGGCTACAACATTGAGCTCACGCGCGCGGTAGCGGATGCCGTTTCCATCCCGGTCATTGCCTCAGGCGGTGCAGGCAAACCGGAGCACTTCCTTGCAGTGCTCACAGAAGGCCATGCCAGTGCCGCGCTTGCCGCTTCAGTGTTCCACTACCGGCAGATCAGCATCCCCGAACTCAAGCGTTACCTCGCTGAGCGGGGGGTCCCAGTGCGCCTATGAGAGAGAAGATAGAGATCAAATGGGATGAGCGCGGGCTTGTGCCCTGTATAGTGCAGGAGGAAGGCACAGGGCAGGTGCTGATGCTCGCTTATATGAACGAGCAGGCCCTGCAAGCCACGCTTGAGAGGCGAGAAATGGTCTTTTGGAGCCGATCGCGCAACGAGCTCTGGCACAAGGGGGCAACATCGGGGAACGTGCAGCGCCTTGTGCGGCTGCTGTACGACTGCGATGCCGATGCGCTGCTTGCCATCGTGGTGCCAGCCGGCCCAGCTTGCCACACTGGCAACCATACCTGCTTCTACAGGGAGATAGAACTCGGTGATTGACTTGACAGCCGAGATAATCACATCCGGAACCGAGATCCTGTTGGGAGAGCTGGTCGACACCAACACCGCTTACATCGCGCGCAAGCTAAGGGACCTGGGGATTAACGTCTATTTCCACACCACTGTGGGCGATAACGTGGCCCGCCTGCGCGCGGCTATTGAGATCGCCCTCTCGCGCGCAAATCTTGTCATCATCACGGGCGGGCTTGGCCCCACGGTGGATGACGTCACGAGAGAGGCCGTGGCGGCAGCAGTTGGTCAGCCGCTTGTCTTCTGGCCTGAGCTCATGGAGCAGATTGCCGCGCGCTTCCGGCGCCTGGGCCGCCCGATGCCTGAGAACAACCGTCGCCAGGCCTTTATCCCAGCAGGTGCAACCCCAATACCCAACCCGGTCGGCACAGCACCGGCCTTCCGCGTTGCCAAGGACGGTGCCATAATCATCGCCCTTCCTGGCGTGCCAAGTGAAATGGAGTACCTCATGGAGAACGCGGTGCTGCCGTACCTGCGCTCCTTGGGGGGCGGGGGCGTCATCGTGAGCAGGGTACTGCACACCGCTGGCATCGGGGAAAGCCAAATAGACGCGTTGCTCGGTGAGCTGCTGAGTGGGTCCAACCCAACGGTGAGCCTGGCTGCACACCCAGGTCAGACGGACGTGCGCATCACCGCCAAGGCAGCAACCCGGGAAGAAGCTCTCGCCCTTATTGACCCGGTCGAGCACGAAATCCGCCGGCGGCTCGCCGGCCACGTGTACGGTGCCGATGGCCAGAGGCTCGGGGCTGTCGTAAGCGCTCTGTGCCGCAAGCTGGGCTGCCGCCTGGCCATTGTCGAGAGCTACACAGCCGGCCTGCTTGCCCAGGAACTGAGCGAGAGCGGCCGGGAACTCATTGTGCACCACGAGATTGTTTCGGTAGAGAAGACAGGCGAGCCGGACAACACCGCAGTGCAGAGGGCGCAGAGGTTGCAAGCCGAAAGGGGCGCTGGAGCAGCATTGGTCAGCCTGAGCCCAGATTGCAGCCAAGCTGCTCCCGAGGAGCTAATCACGGCCACCATAGTGGCCTCACTGGGGCGGAAAGAGCTGGTGGATAGCCTGCGCTTCAACGGCCATCCCGCTCTTTTCCAGCAGTGGCTCCTCAACCACTCGCTTTTCCTTCTCTGGCGCCTCCTCGCGGATGTGGCTCCGGAGGCATAGCACTGGCCAGCGCAAGATCTTCCGTTACCCGCGTTGGCCCGCCTTCGCCCGCCAGTGCAGCTCACGCGGAGTTGGCACGGGTATTGCACTTTGCTTGTGCTGTGCGAAGCGGGTGAACCCTCCGGATGCCTGGGGTGGCACCCACTGAGAGGTGCGCTTATGAGGCTGAGCTTGCGGTTGGTTGCAGCGCTTGCGATCATATCTATCCCTGTTGCCACGGGTTGCACGCGTGTTCGGCCCCTGCCCGAAGGGGAGAACCTTGCGCTGAGCGGCAGTCGTCCCATGGTGAGCGCGGCGGTTGTCACGCCAATCCCTCTGACAAGCGAGGGCTCAGCCTCGGCGCCACCAAGTCCGTCTGGAGCAGAGCAAGTTGCTAGCAGCACCCAGGCTCCGCAAGAGCAAGGCATGCCCGTTGCAGAGGCGACTCAACCCGCCGCGCCGATGCCAACGCCCACACCGGCGTACCGTACCCATGTGGTGGTATGGGGCGATACTCTTCTCAGCATTGCCCTCCAGTATGGCGCGCGCATGGAAGAAATCGCAGCCGCCAACAACTTGAAGGACAACGTTATCTACGTTGGCCAGGAGCTCAAGATTCCGTTGCGCCAAGTGCCGCCTGGCGCCCAGCAGTACATCGTCCAGCCAGGCGATACGCTCTACGGGGTCGCCACAAAGTTCGGCATCGACCTGGACGTCTTGCTCTCGGCAAATGGGCTCACAAACGGCTACTTCCTGCAAGTGGGCCAGGTGCTCGTCATCCCGGCCAGCAGCAACCGCGACCCGCTTTCGCCTGGCAGCGTTCAGGCCGCCAGCGCGCCCAGGCGCACGCATGTCGTCCAGCCCGGCGACACGCTCTGGGGCATAGCCATGCTCTATAACGTCGCACCGGCTGAGCTAGCAGCAGCAAACGGGCTTGCCAACCCCAATGTGCTGCAAGTGGGTCAAGAACTCGTAATACCCTAAGCGCAACGCCATAACGGCCTACCCACCACTCCTTGCCATAGCGAAGGGCCGCCCTAACGGGGCGGCCCTTCGCGACCCCCGCAAAGCCCTGCCCGCTCGGGCTACAGCCCCTTGTCTATCATGAACTTGACGAGATCCGCAATGCGGCAGGAATACCCCCACTCGTTGTCATACCAGGCCAGCACTTTGACCAGATCCCCCATGACCATCGTGCTTGGAGCATCCACAATGGAGGACAGCGCATTGCCTTTGAAATCGATGGAGACGAGCGGTTCCTCACAATAACCGAGGATGCCCTTCATCGGGCCTTCGGCAGCGGCCTTGAGCGCTGCGTTCACGGATTCAACGGTCGCAGCCTTGCGCACCGTCGCAGTGAAATCGACGAGCGAAACTGTCGGCACAGGCACACGCAGCGCAATGCCATCGAACTTGCCCTTGAGCTCCGGGATAACCAGGGCCAGCGCTCTGGCCGCGCCGGTAGTTGTGGGGATGATGCTCAATGCCGCCGCTCGCGCCCGCCTCAGGTCACTGTGGGGCAAGTCCAAGATGCGCTGGTCGTTCGTGTACGCATGCACGGTGGTCATCAGGCCCCGCTCAATGCCAAACTCATCGTTGATCACCTTCGCCACTGGGGCCAGGCAATTCGTGGTGCAGGATGCGTTCGAGATGATCTTGTGCTTGGCCGGATCATAGGCGTCTTGATTCACGCCGAGCACGATCGTGATGTCCTCACCCTTTGCTGGCGCCGAGATGATCACCTTCTTTACGCTATCGCGCAGGTGAGCAGCAGCCTTTGCCGCCTCAGTGAAGAGCCCCGTGGATTCAATCACGAGCTCTATACCGTGATCCCCCCAGGGGATCTCGCCTGGGTTCCGGATCGCGTACACGCGGACCTCGTCGCCACCCACGACGAGAGCATTCTCTGCCGCACTGACTGGTTCAGAAAAGGCCCCATAGTTGGAGTCGTACTTGAGCAGATGGGCGAGGACAGCCGGACTGGTAATGTCGTTTACCGCCACCACCTTGATCTCGTCCTTGTAGCGCTCGCGCAGAGCTTTGAACGCCAGCCGCCCAATGCGCCCGAAACCGTTGATACCTATCTTTACCGCCACATTTGCCTCCACACACGATGATTTTTTCAGGCCACCGGGTACGGTGGCAAAGCAACGCCGCCCCGACTTGCTCTCTCAGCCCATGAGCGCAAGAAGGGCAGCGCACAGCTTCCTGCTGTCATGCCTCCACGGGCGCTCCCTATCGAGGAGATCAGCCTCAACAACCGGGAACCGCCCCGCTTGCACTGGGTCTCGGCGCACAAAATCAACGCCTTGGCTCGGCAGCCAGTGGCTGTTGGCCAGCACATAGTGAAACAGGCCAGGTCCAGCGTTCTCCTCAATGGCGGCCGCGTGCGCCTCCACCGTCATGCCGTCCGTCTCGCCAGGCTGGGTGGCAATGTTACAGACATAAACCTTGAGGGCTCTGCTTGCCCTCACTGCCTCCCGCACTCCTGGCACAAGCAAGTTTGGCAGCACACTCGTGTAGAGGCTGCCCGGTCCCAAAACTATGAGATCCGCCGCAAGAAGGGCTGCTACAGCCTCCGGATAGGCGGGCGGGGATTCTGGCTCCAAGAATACACGCCGTATCCCTGGGCCAGCCTCACCAACCCTGCTCTCACCGCGTATGGCCCGGTTGCCGGCGCCACTTCCCGCGCCCTGCACCTCTGCGCAGACCGTCACGCTCTCGAGCGTGCTGGGCAAAATCCGCCCCCTGATTTTGAGTATGCGCCCCAGCTCCCCCACGGCTCCCTCGAAGGAGCCACAGAGCGCTGCCATGGCAGCCAACACCAGGTTTCCCAGCGCATGCCCGCCGAGCGAGCCATCGCCGAATCGGTACTGCAGCAGCTGGGTCATCAGATCCTCGTCGACGGCAAGCGCGGCTATACAGCTGCGGAAATCCCCGGGCGGAAGCAACCCCAACTCCCTGCGAATCCTTCCGGAGCTACCGCCGTCGTCGCCGACGGTCACCACAGCTGCAATGTCACAGCCTGTGCGCTTCAGCCCTCGTAGCAAGACGGAAAGGCCTGTACCGCCCCCAATGGCAACTGCCCGCACCTTGGCCACCACACCGCCATGCTTTCCACAGGCCTCGGCCCGCGTCATTATATGGGCCTCGGGTAACCTCAGCAAACTGCCTGGCGGATCTTGCTTGAATATGCTAGAATTGTGGGCGTTCGCGGGGGAGAGCTCTCGGCTTCGCTGAGAGCGCCGAAGGGGCAAGTTGCCGGGCGAGCCGGGCTCTGGCAGCGAAACTCTCAGGCTCAAGGACTCCGCGAGCACCCTCCCTGGAAAGCGACTTCGCGCCGAAGGGGCAACCGCTCAAGCGCGGGCATCTCTCAGGCTCTCGGACAGGGAAGACCGGCACCAGCGGCAGTCTTCGCGCGTCATGTCGCCCTCCTTCGCTGCCGCCGATCCGAAGCGAGAGCGATGGTCGAGAAAACCAGCAACCCTGGGAGGTGCCCGTGGCCAAGTTCGATAATTCAGCTCGATACACCGAGAAGCACGAGTGGGCCCGTCTGGAAGGGGAGCTCGTCACTATCGGCATCACCGATTACGCCCAGGCTCAGCTCAATGATATCGTTTATGTCGAGCTGCCAGAGGTAGGCACGCAACTTCACAGAGGCCAGACATGCGCTGTCGTTGAATCGGTCAAGGCCGCCAGCGATTGCTACGCGCCTGTGAGTGGGGAAGTGGTGGCGGTCAACCGCGATCTGGAGCAGGACCCCGGCCTGATAAACCGGGATCCATACGGTGCTGGCTGGCTGGTGCGGGTGCGGCCCTCGGATCCTGCGGAGATGAAAGCCTTGCTCGATGTGGATGCCTACCGAAAGCTTCTCCCCGAAGAGTGGCAGGAGTGATGCGATGCACTACCTGCCACACACCCCAGCAGATCGGGAGTTCATGTTGCGCGCCGTAGGGGCTCAAAGCATCGAGGAGCTTTTTGCGGATGTCCCTGCGGATGTTCGCTTCCCGCACTTGGACCTGCCTGACCCGCTTGCTGAGCCCGAGCTTTTGGCTGAGCTGCGCGCCATCGCGGAGAAAAACTGGGACGCGGATCACCACCCCTGCTTCCTCGGTGCTGGTGCTTACAACCACTTCATCCCTACCGTCGTCCGGCACGCTTTGCAGCGCAGCGAGTTTTGCACGGCCTACACCCCCTATCAGCCGGAGCTCAGTCAGGGCACGCTTCAGGCGACCTTCGAGTACCAGAGCATGATCTGCGAGCTTACCGGCATGGACGTGGCCAACGCCTCCCACTACGACGGGGCCACTGCCACAGCTGAGGCCGTCTTGATGGCCTTCAACGTTCTCCGCGGCGAAAGAAACCGCGTCCTCCTCTCGCGCTATGTGCACCCCCACTACAGGCAGGCAGTGCATACGTACCTCCAGGGCTTCAACCTGGAGATTGCCGGGGAAGAACGGCCTGCAGAACCCGGTGAGCTTGCGCACATGGCGGACAGCCGCACGTGCTGCGCCGTGGTACAGGTGCCGGACTTTCGCGGCGAACTGGCGCCGTTGGGCGAACTCATCTCCCTTGCAGAAAGGCTACACTCGGTTGGCGCGCTGCTTATAGCCGTTGTGAACCCCATCTCCCTGGGCCTGCTCAAGCCACCAGGAGCCTTTGGGGCTGATATAGTCGTTGGTGAGGGCCAGCCCCTTGGCAACGAACTCTCGTTTGGCGGGCCGTATCTTGGCTTCTTCGCCACGAAGATGGAATATGTGCGACGCATGCCTGGCCGGCTGGTGGGTATGACTGTCGACCGCGATGGCAAGCGCGCCTTCGTGCTCACCCTGGCCACGAGGGAGCAGCATATCCGCCGCGAGAAGGCAACTTCGAGCATCTGCACCAACCAGGCCATGAACGCCCTAGCGGCGGCGGTATACATGGCAGCTCTTGGCCCCAGCGGGCTCCGGCATGTCGCCTCGTTGTGCTACGACAAAGCGCATTATGCGGCCACCCAGCTTGCGGCACTCCCGGGCTTCTCCGTCCTCAATAGGGCTTTTTTTCACGAATTCGTGCTTTCCTGCCCGATGCCCGCTGAGGAAATCGCTGCGCTGCTCCTGGAGCGAGGCATCATCCCTGGATACTGCATCGGGAAGGACTACCCCGAATACACAGGGTGCATGCTGTTGTGCTGCACGGAGATGAACACCCGCGCCCAAATCGATAGGCTTGTCCAAACACTGGAGGAGCTAGCATGACCGAACCGCTGCTCTCCGAGCTGTCAAGCGAAGGTCGCAAGGGATACAGCCTGCCCTCTGCAGACGTGCCGCATGCCACCCCCCCTGCCGAATGGCTGCGCGAGAGGCTGCAGCTGCCGGAGCTTGCGGAGCCGGCAGTTGTGCGCCATTATGTGCGCCTTTCCCAGCTCAATTACTGCATCGACACGGGTTTTTACCCGCTTGGCTCCTGCACCATGAAGTACAACCCCAAAGTCAACGAGGAGGCCGCGAGCCTCCCCGGTTTCCGCCGGGTCCACCCGCTCCAGCCGGAAGAGACAGCCCAAGGCTGCCTGCAGCTCATGTGGGAGCTCCAGCAGTTGCTTGGAGAGCTGACAGGCTTGCGTGCGGTGTCGCTCCAGCCTGCCGCAGGGGCGCAAGGGGAACTGAGCGGGCTCCTGATGATGCGCAAATACCATCGGGATCGCGGCGATGCAGCTCGCCGGAAGGTTCTCATCCCCGATTCAGCCCATGGTACAAATCCGGCCTCTACAGC